>DAHXLZ010000112.1 GCA_027365715.1 Methanomassiliicoccales archaeon
TCCGTACTTTTTCAGGTTGTACAGTATGCTGTTTACGGTGAATTGAGAAAGTGTTGAGACAGTGTCTTCATTGCTCAAGCCGTCCTGTGCTGCCCTGGAAAGTACTTTTTCGACATAACCGGAACCGTACCGCTCTCTGCCGCATGACTTCGGCGGAGCAGCCCTGACAAATGCGTCGGCCATGAGTCTGCGAAGCAGTTTTTCATCGCAGCTGCCCGACCTGGCGACCCTTCCATTCCTGTCCATCTCCTTTCCAAACAGCCTTTTCATTGCGCCATCGATGAGCATGTTGCCGGGACCGGTGTCGAAACCACTTACCCTGCGTCCAAGCAGTGTCAGGTTGGAAATGCCGCCAATGTTAAGCACAGCGGAGCCGTGTGGAAAGAGCAGGCTGTCCCCCGCAGGAACAAGCGGTGCGCCCATTCCACCGGCCGCCACATCGGTGTATCTCATATCTGTCAGCACCGGCCTTCCGAGAGAAAGGGCGAGCGGCTCGACAGCGCCAATCTGCAGAGTCCCGCCTCCTGCTCTCCCTCTCTGTTCTTCATGGTACAGCGTGTGGCCGGAAAATACCGCAAAGTCTACATCATGTTTCAGCGCACGGGATGCGGAGACAAGCGATCTGCCCAGGCCCCAGTGTGCTTCACTAATCGCAGCAAGCGTTGCGCTGCCTTCGTTTGTCATCGAAAGCAGAAGGGATCTGAGCGGGTTTTCGAAGCGCATGCTTCCCTTCTGAAGCACACTGACCGAAACCTTACCATGCGATTCTTTCACTTCTATGCAAACCCATGTAAGCCCGTCTGTCGAGGTACCGGACATTGCGGAAAATATTTTCAATACCATCACGTTGAACCCTATGTATTGCAGTATTCAAAACCTGCCTATACAAAACAGGGAAAACTGAAAATCAGCCTGAGACAGCGGGGGGACAACTATCACATTGACATTGAGCGGGAACGATTCATTCGATGCAGACGCTATTGCCAAACTCAGTGGAAAGAAGGTCGGACTGGTGACAAACCATTCCGGACTCGACTCCAGGTGGAAATGGCTGCCGGAAAAGCTGCGTTCCGCGGGTGTGAAGGTTGAGAAGATATTCTCGCCGGAACACGGACCGTACGGTGTTGCAAAGGAAGGGGAAAAACTGGACAGCTATTTTGACGAAAGGCTTGAGACGCATGTTGTGAGCCTTTACGGAGACAGGAGGGAGATGAATGCCGCCGATATTTCAGATATCGACTTCCTCATTTACGACATACAGGACGCCGGAGTCAGATTTTACACGTATGTGTCCACTCTCAAAGGTGTTGTGGATGCGTGCGCATCGGCAGGGCGCACGCTCACCCTGCTCGACAGGCCCGACCCGGTAACGGGTAAAACGGTACGGGGGCCTGTTCTGGATGAGGGTCTGAAGAGTTTTGTCGGCATCGACTCAATCCCTCTGCAGTATGGAATGACGCCGGGCGAACTTGCAATGTACTGGGCGCGTGGAAAGGACATCGTGAATGTGATTGAAATGAAGGGATGGAACAGGAGATTGTGGTACGATGAAACGGGGCTGCCTGTTACTGCCCCGTCACCCAACCTTCCGGACATGCAGTCACTGATGCTCTATCCCGGACTGGCAGTGCTGGAAGGGCTGAACGTGAGCGTGGGGAGGGGAACAACGCGCCCCTTCCGGCTTATAGGTGCGCCGTGGATCGACGGGCACAAACTGCTTGAATCGGTATCCGATGCCTCCGGTATACTGTCGAGATATGCCCGATTCATCCCGTCGTACGGCAAGTTCAGCGGAGAAGTCTGCGAAGGTGTCGAATTCTCTGTGATCGGCAGAATTGCAGCCGATCCGATCAGGCTGGGCCTGACTGTACTGCATCATCTCACCACGCTCGATGGAACTGTGTGGACAAGGAATGGAAACACGCTCTGGGCGGAATACATCACAGGTGTGAGGGGAATTGACAAAATGGTCGAGAGGAACAACCCCGAACAGCTGATGAAGTCATGGGACAGGGATGCGGCACTGTTCAGAAGGCGTGTCGACAAATTCCTCATTTACCGCTGAGCTCTGACAGCGCCTTTTCAATGCTGTAGCCCGAAGACTCCAGTGCCTCTTCCGCCTTTCGTGTGGTGCAGCCGGCGCGTTCCGAGACTATTCTCACAGCCCTCTTCTTCAGCTTGTAATTCGTCGGCTGCATCCCAATCATGCTGTTTCCAGCCACACGTCCCGCTCTGATGCCGGCGTAAGTGCTTATCATATTCAGAACGAGTTTCTGCGCAGTTCCTGCCTTGAGCCTCGTGCTTCCGGTGATTACTTCAGGGCCAGTACGCACAACAATCGATATGTCAGAATGCCTGGTGACCTCAGAACCTGCATTTGATGTCAGTGAGACCCTTCTGCATCCGGTCTGTTTTGCAAACACCAGTCCGCCTATGACGAAAGGCGTCCTGCCGGAAGCGGTAATGCCGAATACAAGATCCTTTGCTGAAAGCTTTCTCTTTTTAAGCACCAGGGATGCTGCACCGGTATCATCCTCCGCACCCTCAACAGCAGCAGTCAGCGCGCGCCTGCCGCCGGCCATTATTGTATTGAATGTCGTTCTGCTGAGGCCGAATGTAGGCACGATCTCTGCGGCATCCTGATACGCAACCCTGCCGCTTGTACCCGCGCCAAGGTAGAAGACTCTTCCACCCCCCGCTATCGCCGATGAGACAGCCTCCGCAGCCATGCTTATGGCCGGAATGGCTTCCCGGACGGCCGCAGCAACAGAAGCATCCTCCCTGTTCATCAGTTCCATTATTTTTTTCACAGGCATCCTGCCAATGGACGAACTCCTCGTATTCGGCGTCTCCGTTTCGAGCTTCGAAGTATCCTCTTTCAATGTAACCGCTTCACGTGAGCGTGACCGTGTAAATCAAATTTATTGCTGCGAGTGATGCCCGACGGCGGGCATTAACAAGTTTCAAGAACACATGCAATGTTGCACCCGGCATGATACGCTCGGTCAATTACCAGAGTCTGGAAATACCAATGGTAAAGGAATTCAGGATATCGCTGGGAAGCACTGCCTCCTATCAGGGCTTCATCGTCACGGTTGAAACAGGTGAAGGTGTAAAAGGGTACGGCGAAGCTGTTCCCACTCCGTTCATAACGGGAGAAACGATGGAATCCATTGAAGCGGCACTTAAAATGCTGAAATCAGCCGTTCAGGGCATGGAGGAGACGGATACCGAGTTAATCGGAGATGTGATGGAGAAAACAGTTGTGGGTTCCTATGCAGCAAAGTGTGCGATCGACACCGCACTGTGGGACCTGATCGGTAAGAAGGCCGGAGTGCCGCTCTACCACCTTCTGGGCGGCTACAGAAAGAGCATAAGAACATCGTTCACAGTGGACATAGGGCCAATTGAGGAAGTCGAGAAATACACCGCTGAGTTCATACGCGACGGGCTGAAATCGATCAAGGTGAAGCTCGGAAGGGGCCTCCGGGAAGATTACGAAAGAGTAAAGAAGGCGAGACAGACGGCCGGCGATGACGCCACCATCTATGTCGATTTCAACCAGTCCTATTCGGCAAAGAAGGCGGTCGAACTCTCACGCAGCATACATAAATTCGAAATAGAATTTCTGGAGCAGCCGACACCCGCACATGACCTGCCGGGCCTCAGGTTTGTCAGAAACCATAGTGATATACCCGTCATGGCAGACGAGGCCGTGCACGGTCCGGAGGATGCCATGAAAATAGTGAGGAGCGAGGCAGCGGACATGATCAATATGAAGATGATGAAGGCCGGAGGAATAACGCGCGGCAGGAAGGTTATTGAGATTGCCGAAGCAGCAGGGCTGCCCGTGATGATTGGATGCATGGTTGAAACAAAGGTTGCGGTGACGGCAGGAACACATCTCGCGCTTGGCATGAAGAATGTGAAGTATGCAGATCTGGACGGTTATTCGAGCCTGAAGAAGGACATAACCACCGGTGGGCTGGAGCTGAAGAACGGGGAAAACACTGTTTCCGGCAGACCCGGTTCAGGTCTCGATGTCTCTCTCCAGTGAAGTGCGCTCACAGTCAGCCGCCGCCTGCAGACTCTGGAATGAGTGTCTGAGGGAGGACCCTGTAAGCGAAGACCTCATACGCATGAAATACTCCGAAAGTGAATTCACCAGGCCGGTTCTGCCCTTCGCATCGGAGAACGGTGCGTTTGCGCTTACATGCACAAGGTCACACCCCTTCTTCCATGACGAAGATGCAGGCACCGCATGGATCATGGCACTCGGTTTCAGCGATGAGGGAGCCATGAGCAAACTCATCGACAGACAGCTGTCTGTGCTCAGGAAGAGGCGTGTCAGGCGCATTCTCTGTGCCGGCTTCACCCCAACTTATTTCTTTCCAGGCATAGACGAGAAAGCCTATCCGGGCATTGCAAAATTCATGAGAGACACAGGCTTCAGTGCCAGGGAGGAGGCAATCGCAATGGACAGGGATCTGTGGCCTTCGCCTGGCCTGAATTATGAAACGGCACCGCCCCCCGGTATTGATGTCAGGAATCTTGCAAGGTCCGAGCTCCCCGCTCTGCTCCGGATGCTCAGGAAGAATTTTTCCTCCGACTACAGCTACAGGGCAAAATGCGTTGGTGAAAAGGGGGAACGGTATCAGATTAAGGTTGCTGTTGAAGGCGACACCATCCTGGGTTACGCAATGTTCTTCGGAGCGGAGGGAAGGAGATGGTATCTGCCGGGGGAGCATTTCGGACCGTTCGGTGTTGATGAAGCCCACAGATCAAGGGGAATAGGTGCCTCCCTGCTGCAGCAGACGCTCAGGGAGATGAGAATCAGGGGAATGCACAGGGCATTCTTCTTATGGACAGGCGAAAAGGCTTCGCGCCTTTACAGGAAGTTTGGTTTCAGCGTTACGAGAAAATTCACCGTGTTTGAGATGAAGCTGTGAGCAGGCCCCGGGGCGAATGTTTGATTAATGTGCCGGGAATGGGAGTGCGGCGATTGTCATGGTGACACTGAAGGTAACGGTCGGTGTGTCCGACCTCAGGGCGGAACCAAGATTCAGATCGGAGCGCGTAGATCAGGTGGTTTTCGGTGAAAGGGTGCACCTGCTCGATCCGGGAAAGGAAGGCTATGCCCATGTTGTGGCTCCCGATGGTTATGACGCCTATATCTCAAAGTACGGACTCGGACGCGGCAGCGGCAGGCCGGACTGGAAGGTTGTGAAAACATGGAAGGGCGGAGACATGCTCCTTCCCGTCGGTTCGTTTCTCACTGCCGGTGACATCGGCCGGCTTGGAATCACGCGCAATTACTTCAGGCCGGCAGACTATGCTGTTGATAAGATTGAATTTGCGAAACGGTATCTCGGTGTGCCGTATCTCTGGGGAGGCGTAACCGAACTGGGGATAGACTGCTCAGGTCTGGCACAGCGTGTGTTCGGCTTCAACGGAATCAATCTGCCGCGGAACGCCGACGCGCAGGAAAAACTCGGCACAGTGGTTCAGTCTCTCAGATCGGCTGAGCCTGAGGATCTGATTTTCTTTCCAGGGCATGTGGGAATACACATGGGCGACGGCATGCTCATACACGCCAATCTGCACAATCAGAGGGTCAGTGTCACGGATCTCAACGGACGTGACAGCTATTCCAGGTACCTGAAGAGGAACATTACATCGATTAAGAGGATTCGAGGCTGACGGGCACCTTTCCCGCGGGTGTGAACTGGCCGAAGAGTGCTTCCAGACACGCTTTAACGCTCTGCACGTTTGGCGAATAACCGGTCAGGTAAGGTATGCCGGTGACCATTCCGGCATCGTAAGGCGCACCGGCGCCGATTGCATACAGTTCACTGTGACGGGATCTGATTGAAGCGATGTCATTGTGCTGCTTCAGATGTTCACCGTACATCAGCAGCAGCGCAGGCAGACCGTCTGTCCCCTCTCCGCCGGGAACATGCTCTATACCCATCTCCGTCATTGCGAGCGACAGAGGGGAATATCTTCTTCCGCACACGGTGACTTCGCAGTCATATACGGCCCATTTCCTGTTTGAGGGCACACGGGATGGTGTCTCCCTGCCGATGCCTGTCACCGAACACCGCAGGAGATGGCCCAGTGTATCTGCGGCTGTGGCTGATGCGGCATTGCGCTTCACAAAGAGCTGCTCAATGCGCCTCAGCGCTGCCGTCAGTTGACTGTCCAGCGAGTCGCTCTTTTCTGCTATTGAAGCGTACATCTCCTCCACTTCCTCCTGTTCCGTGTCTTCGATTATATCCGCACCTGCTCTTAACGCCATGAGTGCTGATTCGGAGGGCCTGAAATGTTTTTTGACGGCACCCATTGAAAGTGAGTCTGTGAGTACAGGCACGTTACATCCCATCTCTTTCCGGAGAAGGCCGGTTATGACTGCACGGGAAAGGGTGGCCGGAAGGTCGCTTTCACCGGTAATCGCCGGATAGCAGAGGTGCGAAATCATCACCGAATCGACGCCACATTCCAGCGCCTTTACGAAAGGAAGAGCGGTACGCCTGATCTCCTGTGCGCTCCGTTCATCTACAGGAAGGTCCAGGTGCGAATCCACGCTCACGGAGCCGTGACCGGGGAAATGCTTTGCTGTTGTCAGGCATCCCTGCGATTTCATACCCCTTATGTACGAGATTCCCATGCGTGAAACAAAATCCGGATCATCGCCATAGCTCCTTATCCCTATGATCGGATTTTCCGGTGCGTCGTTAACATCGAGCACGGGAGCGAGATTCCAGTCAACACCGTGTGCCCTCAGGTGATATCCGGTCAGAAGCCCGGTGTAATATGCCAGCCTTTCGTCGCCGGTTGCACCGACGGCCATATTTGACGGCGGAAACGGTATGTCGCACAGGCGCATAACATTGCCTCCTTCCTGATCAATTGAAAAGACGGGTGCCACGGCAGAGAGCTCAGTCCGGTAGTAATGGGATACTTCCGCAATCAGCCTGTCGAGTTCAGCGGCAGTATTGAAGTTATCGGCAAAGAGAACTATTGATGACGGCCTGATCTTTTTCAGGAATCTCTTATTCGCTTCAAGCGTTTTACCCTTCAGCGCCGCCTGGAAGAGCATGCCCAGTTTCTGATTGTGCATGTGCAGCTATTGTGCAGTGTGATTTAAAAATTTCCCGGACAAGACAGCACTCTGCACGCTGTCCCATGCGAATTAGGAATTAATACCACAGGCACAATGCACGTCGTGATGGAAATAAACGATGTGGACATCTATTGCCCTGACGGACGATTCAGGTCCGGTTCGGTGACATGCACCGATGGCATCATACGGTCGCTGGATTTCGACGGCAGCAGCGGCAAGGGGGAGCGTATGCTCGTTCCCGGTTTCATCGACATACATGTTCATGGAAGCTGCGGCAGAGATTTTCTTGAAGGTCCGGAGGCCGTTGCTGAAGCCGCGTCACGCATGCCTGCCAATGGTGTTACAACCTTCCTGCCGACCTTTGCCGCAGCGCCGCGTGAGCGCCTGGTGCAGGCCATGACTTCACTTCCGGATTCGGACGGCAGGCGTGCAGACGCACATTCGTTCCATCTCGAAGGGCCGTTCATCAGCCCGGAACAGAAAGGGGCGCAGAACCCGCGATTCATGGTGGCACCGGATACCGGCGAACTCCGCAAATATGTGGATGCATCTCACAACAGGATTCTGCTTGTCACCGTTGCACCGGAACTCGATGGTGCAGAGAAGCTGATACGATACTGCACGGCTAACGGGATAAGAACATCGATCGGGCATACTGTCGCACCATTTGAAACAGCCGTGAAGTCGTTCGGATGGGGGGCGACCATCTCCAACCACACCTATAATGCGATGGGACTTTTTCACCACAGGAAACCCGGAACCATTGGTGCAGTGCTCGTCACAGACAGCGTTTACTGCGAACTGATAGCCGACGGAGTGCATGTGTCCGGGGGGGCTATTCGCCTTCTGCTCAGATCCAAATCGCCTGAAAGGGTTATACTCGTCACCGATGCAATAATGGCACAGAATGCACCGGATGGAAGATACCGGACGGACGCGTTCAGCTTCAATGTGAAGGACGGCGTTGCAAGGCTCGATGACGGAACGCTTGCAGGCAGCACACTGACCATGGACGCCGCCCTGAGGAACATGTGCTCATTCACGTCGCTTGGTGCCGGGGCTGTGATACCGATGCTCACATCAAATCCGGCGGAAGCACTGGGCATGAAGGACAGGGGAATCATCAGGGAGGGCATGCGGGCCGATTTCGCATTGCTGGATGAAAGTCTTCATGTTGCCGAAACATACTCCGCCGGAAGAAAAATATTCTCCGCATGAACCCGGCCTTTCCGGAAGAGCACGTTCAGGTTCAGCGGATAACCGACATGATCCTCTCATCAATCCACTCTTTGACAGCCCCGTCGGCGCCCTCCCATCCGGGAAAGTGATTGACAATGATCGAAAACGGATCATTCTCCGCATAGCCTGAGAGAGCCTGTACGCCGCCCAGTGAGCCTGTCTTCGCACTGACCTTCCTGCTCAGCTTCCGCTCCCTGAGCGTGCCGTCCACGCCGCCGACCGGAAGGGATGCCCGGATTGACGGGAAACCGGATATCATGCGCAGCAGTTTCACGGTACCTGCAGGGGAGACCAGATTGCCCCTGCACAGGCCGGAGCCGTCGAACAGCCATGCGTCGTTTATTCCGGCTGCCTCCAGCGAAATGCGCATCAGAGAAGCGGCTTCCGAAGTCGACGCGTCCCTGCCTGACGGCCCTGCAGCATGGAGCAGCAGAAGTTCGGCAATTATGTTTGATGACTGTTTGTTGAGCCTGCGCAGCACTTCCGGCATGCCGCACTCTGCTACCGTAACAGGCTCACCCCTGAATCTGCCGGTGCGGAGTTTTCTGCCCTCTGCAGCCTCCGTCAGATGATCGGAAATCCAGTGCAGAATAAAATCCTCCGGCTCCAGTATGGCAAATGAAAATTTGCCTTTGAAACCCGACGGCAGCACAATCTTTCTTTCACCGATATGCGGTTCGCTGACCGAACTGCTGAATGAAAAGGAATGGATGCTGCTGGCAGGAGAAGTACCGTCGGGCGGCACGTCTCCTCCGTCGAACTTTGCGCTCAGGCAGTTTTCATGAAAGCAGACATCCGACACGGGAGCGCCCCACGGCTGCCCCCTGTCACCGAAATTCCAGACGCCCGGATACCGCGCTGCTCTGATGTGCCCTGTCTCAATCACTATTTCCTTTATTCTCATGCCTTCGCAGTGCTCAATCATTCCGGCCAGGTTTGACTCATCAAGCAGAGGGTTTCCAAGCGGCCTGAAATAGAGGGTGCCGTCCACCGTTGAGTACTCTGAATGGAAAGAGGCATCCTCTCCAAGTGATTTGCATGCAAACCAGGACGTGTAGAGTTTTGTGTTTGATGCCGGCGTGAACAGCCTGCGCTGATTCAGATATATTCCGGCGGAGGGAAAACAGATGCCTGTCTGTGACCTTCTCATCAACTGCTTTGTCAGTGCCTTTTTTTCAACCATGCTGTTAACTCCTGCAAAACGCAAGCGCTCCGTTAATCACTGAACTATCAGTTTTCCTGCAACGATGTTGTTGAAAAGCCTCCGGCACCGGAGGATGGCATGATTGTTCCTTGTTGGATGCACCCGGTTCGTAAGAAGTATTGACGAGACGCCGCTCTTCCTGTCCATCCACAGCATCGTCCCCGTGAAACCCGTGTGCCCGAAACTCCATAATGGAAAGAGGTCGCCGAACGGGCCGACATACGTTCCGGTGTTGAGCTGCCATCCAAGACCATACGTGCCTCCGATGATCGGGCGTCTCTGCCTGACCATTTCCTCCATGATGCGTGCAGACAATATTCTCTTCCCGTTAAACTCGCCCCTGTCTATCACGGCGGTGCAGTATTTATGCAGGTCGGCAGCCGTCGAAAAGAGGCCGGCATGTCCCGAAACTCCTCCCATGAAGTGTGCGTTTTCGTCATGCACTGTGCCGAAGCCCGTCCTCTCGGGGTAGATTTCCGTAGTGACAAATCTTTCGCTCAGCGATTCCGGCGGATTGAAGAAAGTTTCATTCATACCGAGAGGGGCAAACACATTCTCCATGCAATAGGCGTCAAGCGGCTTTGCACTCACATTCTCAACAATCTTTCCCAGCAGTATGAAGTCAAGATCGCTGTAAATTTCCCCTTTTCCCGGTTCATATAATGGCGGCATTGCAGCAATTGTCTTCAGAACGGTGCTGCTGTCACCTCTGTGCCTGTGAAACGGATAGTAGCCGTAGAATCCCGATGTATGGCAAAGCAGGTCTTCTACAGTTGCCCTGGAATTTCCATTGCTCCAGTCCAGTTCACTGAAGAAGCTGGAAACAGTGTCTGAAAGAGATATGCTGCCGCTTTCGATCAGCTGAAGGACAGCAGGAGTTGTGGCCACAACCTTTGTCAGCGAAGCAAGGTCGAAAATGGAATCCTCCCTCATCTCCCTTTTCTCAGGCGTGATCGATGATTTACCGAACGTTCCGGTGTATTCAACGGCGCCACGTCTCGACACAAGTGCCACGGCACCCGGAAATGAGCCATCGGCCACGCTGCGATTCAGAAGCCCGTCCAGATGAGATTTCAGTGATCCGTTCAATTTGCATTACCGGCGCGTTATCCGCAACATCTATTAAATCACTTACCAGCGCAACGGTCGCCCGTGCAGATTCCGTGGCGCTTCAAAAAGAAATATGGAAATACGAAGTTGTATTGCACTGAGTCATGCTGCTTGCAGTTGATGGTGGAGCCACAAAGACGCTGGCTGTTGTATTTGATGAGCACATAACAGGTGTGGGCGTCGCCGGTTCCGGAAATTACAACAATGTAGGTGTGGACACTGCCAGGACAAACGCCGGGAAAGCCGTCTCAGACGCACTGAAGATGGCAGGCTGCGGATGGGAAAGCGTTGACAGAGGCAGATACGGCTTTGCCGGAGTCGAAAATTCGGCCGCGACCACAATGTCTGTTGAGAAGTTCCTGAGAAGCATCCACAAGAATGGTGAATTTTCACTTTTCAACGACGGTGTTGCCGCATACTACCTGTCGACTAAAGGGAAGCCGGGTGTTATAGCGGCCGCCGGAACCGGCTCGGTAGTGCAGGCACGTGGTGATGGAAAAGCGATAAGAACGGGTGGCTGGGGATGGCTTGCAGGCGACGAGGGCAGCGCTTATTACATCGCCAGAAGGGGACTTCAGGAAGCAGCAAAGGCATTTGACGGCCGCGGTCTGGACACCGCTCTTGTCGATTCGTTTGCCCGTCTGGCCGATATGGATTTCAACGCGGCTGTCGGCAGTATCTACCGGAATTTCACTGTGACGAGAGTGGCCGCTCTCGCACCGGTTGTCACCGCGTGTGCTTCTCAGGGGGACGAAACGGCTGCGGGTATATGCCGTGAAGCTGCAAAGGAGCTTGCTCTCGCTGTAAAGACGGCAAAAAGAAAGATGGATTTCACCGAATCGTTCGTCATTGGCGGGCTGGGCGGCGTGTTTCGCGCAGGCAAGGTTATCACAGACACATTCTTTTCAGAACTCATCAACGAGGGAGGGAAGTTTGCACACGTTTACTACGGTTATCAGGTCGTCCTCGGCTCCGTACTCCTGGACATGAAGAATCGTGGTCTGGAAGCCGGGGAAAAGGAAACGGAAAGACTCGTGACAGAGCTGGATGGCGCATTGAGAAAACTCGATCGCGATGCAAGAAGGGAATTCCTCTTCATGGAGTGAAGTGCGGAAGCGTCAGATGACGGCCTTCGCAGCCCTCGTATCCAGAAGCATCGTGGCATTTCGATGAAGCTTAAGTGCGGTCGAGGGGACACTTTCCGCGATTCTGCCGGCGCTGAACGTTTCATGTATGGCCGAACTCTTCTCATCGCCGTAAGCAAGAAGGAGCAGCCTTCTTGAATTCAATATCGTCTTTATACCCATTGTAATCGCACTTCGCGGCATATCGCCCCCTTCGCCGAATACAGGCGCATTGGCTGAAATGGTTGCTTCAGACAGGGCAGTGACGTGCGACACGCTGTCGAACGATGTTCCCGGTTCGTTGAATCCTATGTGCCCATTTCGCCCCAGGCCGAGAAACTGAATATCTATGCCACCGGAGCGCGAGATGAACCGCTCGTATTTTTCCGCCTCTGCCTCAGGATCCTGAGGATTGCTGTCCGGCATGTGCACATTCTCCCGCCGGATGTCGACTTTTGAAAAGAAATTTCTGTCCATGTATGTGTGATATGAACCGCCACTTTCACTCCGTATTCCCAGATATTCATCGAGATTGAATGTGACTGTCTCGCTGAAACTCACGCCCGCCTTTCTGTAATTGTCGGCCACGAACTTGTAGAAAGGTATAAACGTGTTTCCGGTCGCGAGTCCGATCACCGCTTCAGGATCTGTCCTGAGTAAATCGAACAGGCGGCCGGCAGCCCGGGCAATCAGTTCGGGCACTGAGTCAAATACCTCTATCTTCACTCCATCAAGTTCGAGCCTGCGCATGCGGCGCATAAGTCCGGTGCCGGTTAAAATAATTTGGTCCACCCGGCGGCCAGGATTGCCGGTGGACTTATTTGCGCCGGCGGTAGAGCACGATCATGGCAGATGCCACAATCACCGCGCCGGCAGCCGAAAGGGCAATGAGCGCGGTTGATGGAGTGATCCCGTTGCCTGAAACAGGAACTGATATGGTGTAACTGGCTGTCGCATTCCCCGAGCTGCCTGCCGA
Source organism: Methanomassiliicoccales archaeon (assembly GCA_027365715.1). The sequence continues at coordinate 12,777 of DAHXLZ010000112.1, forward strand.
AACAACGCTGATGCTGTTCCTGCCCGGAGACGGGTTGAACGCAAAACTCTGGTTTGTTGAGACCGGGCGGCCATTGACGGACCATCTGTACGTATAGTTTCCGTAACCGACGCCATCCGGGAATGAAGCGATGAGAGAAACTCTGCTTCCGCGCGCTACGACGGATGAATTCGCATTCAGGGCTCTTCCGCCGGTCAGGGCTGTTATGTTCACCGTGTGCCGGCTGGAGAAGGTTGGCATGTGCATGTACAGCGAAGAGACATTTTTTCCATTCAGAGTCAGCAGCCCGTAAAAGCTTATGTTGTAGTCAACGCCGGGTGCATACGCCCATTGGCCCGCGGGATCTGTCTGAATTACGTTTCCGTTCCCGACATAAAGCATCGCGTGGCCGTTTCCCGCACCGCCGTCCATAATCACGTCACCGGGTGAGAGTATGTATGACGGCAGAATGGAGTCATTGAGTACGTAGTAGACAGATGCATGGGGCGAACCAGAATATGATCCCGGGATTGGCTGATACCCCATCGTGTGCTCCGTTGTAGCATTTGCAGGAAAAACAGGAAGGTCATAGCCCGCGAGATAATCGGCGAGCCTGTATACGCCGACGATTCCGTAGCTTCCCACGAACGCACCGTTGTCGAAGGTTGTGAGGTTGTCGCCGGGCGGGTTTTGAGCGAGAACCTTCAGCCCTCCTGCTATCAGTGCTTCAGAGACAAAATGGGCACAGTCTTCAGAGTTGTAATGATCAAGATTTTTCTGCAGAATGCTTTCATTTATTCCCGCAGGATAGGATGGTGTCCTGAAGTACCTGGTGTGAATCAGATATGCGTAATTCACAGCCGCCGAAGGGTTGTAGTTCAGCGCAGCTGATGGACCGGCCTGAAGTGCCGATGTGACTGAAACAGCGGACACTCCTTGATTCTGAAATGTCTGTGAATGGCCGTTAAGCGCAGGAAATTGCGGCGATGCGACTAAAGCGGCAAAAAGCACTGTCGATGCAACAAAAGCAAAGGTATATTTTTTCCATTCAGAACTTTTCCTGTGCAATTACAGACCACCTGTTCAGAGAAGTTTAGCTCAATATTGTCAGCAACTATATAGGCTCTGTCAGATTTTCACTGAAAATCCGGCTTGAAGGCTTCCGCTCAGCGTCTTTGAACTGCTTCATCGCCTCATCAGCCTCCCGCTCCTGCCTGAGTCACAGGCAGACACACTGGTTTGGATCGTGACCAGATGTTCCTCGCAGCATTCAGGTCACGATCATGTGTGACACTACAGGGGCATTGCCACACCTTTTCTGCTCCGAGTT
>DAHXLZ010000144.1 GCA_027365715.1 Methanomassiliicoccales archaeon
TTTTGAGTGCATGAACATAAACCCTTCCTCCGAAAACATTCTTTTCACCAGGAGACTTCGCTCTCTCAAGAAGCAGAACTTTGAAGCCCGATCTTGCAGCTTCAAGTGCAGCGGTGCTGCCGGCCGGTCCGGCACCAGCAACAATCAAGTCGAATCTCTCCATTTCAGACACTTCCCGGTTCAGGGTAACCCGTCGCTCAATAAAAACTTTCAACTATCGCGGTAAGGTCAATGCGAAAAAGTGGAGTTCAATGAATTGCCACCAAAACCATACTTATTTATTCATTCTCTATTCTGTCCTTTATGCAGGTCAAATAGAGGACGGTTTTGCCTGCACAAGGTTGTGAAAAGTTGTCAGGAGTACATAAAATATCCATGATTGGCGCTGGAAATGTGGGAGCTACCGCAGGCCAGAAAATTGCTGAGAGGGACATTACCGACGAGCTTGTCTTTTTTGATGTAGTTGAAGGTCTGCCGCAGGGAAGGGCGATTGATATGATGGAGTCGGCGCCTGTGGAAGGATTCAACACCAAGATTAGCGGCAGTAATGATTATTCAGCCATTTCGGATTCAGACCTTATCGTTGTGACGGCAGGCCTTGCCAGGAAGCCGGGCATGACCAGATCTGATCTCCTGGACAAGAACGCAGCTATCCTGTCCTCCGTCTCAGAGAACATAAGGAAGTATGCGCCGGATTCGACAGTTATTGTTGTCACGAACCCGATGGATATCATGACATACCTCCTCTTTAAAAAGACGGGCTTTCCCGGAAACAGGGTTATAGGGATGGCAGGTGTTCTGGACACTTCCAGATTCCGAACCTTTGTTGCTATGGCAACGTCATCATATCCTTCACAGGTGACTGCATTCGTCCTGGGCGGCCACGGTCCTTCAATGGTGCCTGTGATTAGTAACAGCAGCGTTGGTGGAGTCCCGCTTGTCCAGCTGCTTAATAAGGAGAAAATTGAAGAAATAGTCAGGAGGACGAGAATGGGCGGCGATGAAATTGTTAATTTCCTCAAGACCGGGAGCGCCTTCTATGCGCCTGCATCCTCAATCTACGAAATGGTGCAGTCTATTGCGCTCGATGAAAAGCGGATACTTCCATGTTCAGCCCACCTGGACGGCGAATACGGCATCAGGGATATTTTCACCGGTGTTCCCGTTGTGCTCGGAAGGAAAGGGGTGGAGAGAATAGTCGAACTCGCTATAACCAAAGAAGAATCTGCAGCATTGAACGAGAGCGCAGAAAACGTAAGGAAGGATGTCCAGCTGCTTACTGAGCACAAATTCCTCTGAATGGTCGATATCCACGGCAGACGGCTCGTCGACAGTTCAGTTTATGACTGGAAGGAACCGCTTCGAACTGTAGTTCTTCCCGAGCCTTCCGGTTATCGGCAGCTGGCAGGAGCAACTCGCGCATCTGTTATGGCTGTCGAGATTCCACGATGTTATTTCGAAGCCGTGTCTGCCAATAGCAATCGAACCGCAGCCAGGACAGTAGGTGTTTTCAAGTGGATGTCCTGGCACATTGCCTATGTACACATAGCGAAGGCCCTCCTCTCTAGCAACTCCGCAATGTGCTTCGAGCGTCGCAACCGGCGTGCTTTGAAAATCCATCATCCTGTAATCGGGGTGAAATCTCAGGAAATGAATCGGTGCATCCGGACCGAAATTATTGAAAATCCATTTTGAAATCTTTCTTGCCTCATCCAGATTGTCACCGACTCCTGGAACAATGAGATCTGTGAATTCAACATGAATCTGAGTTTTTCTAATTTCAAGAAGATACTGGAGTATTGGCTCTGGATCAGGTATGCCGATATACCGCCTTACGAATTTCTTCTCCAAATTGCCCTTAAAGTCGACGGTAATTGCATCTAGAAATGTCTGAAGCACATTTGCACCTTCAGGCGTTCCATAACCGTTTGAGACGAAAATGTTAAACAATCCCTTTTCATGGGCAATTCTACCGGCATCTCGTGCAAATTCCATGTATATTGAAGGTTCGTTGTAAGTGTAGGCAATTCCTTCACAGTTGTGTCTGGCTGCAGTTTCCACCACCTGCCCGGGTGTCATTTCAACACCTTCAATTTTTCTCCGCTGACTGATGTCAAAATTCTGGCAGTAATGGCA
>DAHXLZ010000170.1 GCA_027365715.1 Methanomassiliicoccales archaeon
ATGTTCCTAAAAAATCGACGCACGAGTCTGCAGAAATGAATCGTGTTGAGAACAACAGGGAGGGCATCAGGATGGTTCTGCTGCGCTTCGTCAAGGATGCACCAGACTTTTCCACCGAATTCGGTGAATTCAGGCTGAAGAAAGGGGATGTTGCGAACATACCTGAACAGTATGCAAAAATACTCACGGGTAGAAAAGTTGCATTGGAGATAGTCTCTTCCGCTGACTGACGCCCGTGTTGCAATCCCATCCCATCTAGTAAAGATTAAGTCATAGTCGACTTTAATCGTCTTCGATATACTTGAATGGAAACGAAGAGATGCTTCGCTTTCTAGGCGTTGAATCTGCCAACGAACTGTTTTCAGACATACCTGAAGCATTTCGGACAGATAGACTGGACATACCTGAAGGGATGAGTGAAATGGAAGCGGCCTCATACCTGAAAGACGTGCTCGACAAGAACATCAGTCTGGCAGACTACAGATCTTATCTCGGTGCTGGAGCTTACGATACGTTCATTCCAGCGCTGGTCAACCACGTCATCGGGCGTTCAGAACTCTATACCTCATATACACCTTATCAGTCTGAATTCAGCCAGGGGCTTCTGCAGCTCATATTCGAATACCAGAGCATGATGAGTGAACTTACCGACATGGACGTTGTCAATGCCTCGCTGTATGACGGAGCGAGCGCAATCGGAGAGGCGGCGATGATGTGCGGCAGAATAAATGGAGGGAAGAGATTCCTTATTCCAAGAGCCCTGGCTCCGTGGAAGAAGTCAGTAATCGGCAATTACATAAGAGGAACTGGAATGACAGTTTTGGAATACGGCTATGACACCGCAACCGGTCAGGCCGGTATCGATGAACTGGTCAGCCTGACAAAGAGCGGTTCTTCCGGCGTTTACGTGGAAATGCCTAATTTTCTGGGTCTGTATCAGCAGGACATTGCGGAGTGGAAAGATAGGCTGGGAGATGTGCCACTTGTCGCCGGTGTCAATCCCCTCTCGCTTGCAACGGTGATTCCACCGGGCGAGTATGGCGCAGACATAGTCGTGGGTGAGGGCCAGCCTCTGGGTATCGGCCTCAACTTTGGCGGTCCCTATCTTGGTATTCTCGCCTGCAGGAAGGAACATGTGAGAAAGATGCCGGGGCGAGTGGTGGGCGCCACTTTTGATGCAGACGGGAAGAGATCGTTTTGCCTCACTCTGCAAGCAAGAGAGCAGCACATCAGAAGGTCCAAGGCAACGTCCAATGTATGCACTAACCAGACTCTCCTTTCCATTGCAGCGTCGGTATACCTTGCCGCGATGGGTTCGGAGGGCCTGAAAAACGTTGCAAGGAGAACGGAGCACAACAGGATGCTGGCGATAGACGCATTTGCAGAAGCCGGTTTCAATGTGCCTTTCAGGGGAAGCGGATTCAACGAATTTGTTTTAATAACGGGTGAGAAACCTGAGCACATTTCGAAGGAGATGCTCAAGCATCGCATAATCAGTGGCATGCCTCTCACTAATTTTCTGCCTGAACTTGGAAACGCATCACTCTGGGCGGTAAATGAAAGGACGGAAGGTGAAGAAATACGGAAACTGGTCGAGACAGTCAGATCGGTAAGTTGAGTTTTTCCCAGGCGCATTGGGAAGAGCCGCTTCTCAACGATATCGACGCGCCTGCAATATTTGGTTTCGACAGGAAGATAAAGCCGTCGGACTGCGGAACAGATAAAGGACCGCTTGAAAGAAAAACACTGAACCTTCCAAACGTCTCTGAGAGATACCTGATGAAGCATTACGTTAACCTTTCACAGATGAACTATTCGGTTGATAACGGGCCGCACCTTCTTGGCTCATGCACGATGAAGTACAACCCGAAGGTTTCGGAGAACATCGCGTCTCTTGAAAAAGCTGTAAGAATACATCCGTTACAGCCGGTTGAAACTGTTCAGGGGACTCTGCGTGTTATGTACGAACTCTCCCAGGTGCTCGCTAAAATATCCGGTATGGATGCGGTGTCGCTTCAGCCCGCCGGCGGCGCCCAGGGAGAATTCGCTGGAATGCTGATAACAAAGGCATACTTTGAAGGGAGAGGGGAGAACAGGAAAAGGATTCTGGTCCCTGATTCCGCACATGGCACCAATCCGGCGAGTGCAGCAATGGCCGGTTTCGAAGTTACGGAGCTCCCTTCCAGGGACGGCATGGTCGATGTGGAACTGCTGAAAAAATCGGTCAACGACGATGTTGCAGCAATAATGCTTACGAACCCGAATACGCTCGGCCTCTTCGAAGAGAGGGTCGGAGAAATCGCCGACATAGTGCACGGGAATGGTGGCCTTCTCTATTATGACGGTGCCAACATGAATGCCATTGTGGGGAAAACAAACCCGGGAGCAATGGGTTTCGATATAGTTCATTTCAACCTCCACAAAACATTTGCCACACCGCATGGCGGTGGTGGACCGGGAGCAGGGCCAATCGGTGTAAAGCGTTTTCTCGAAAAATTCCTGCCCGTGCCGGCGGTTGTCTTCAGGGACGGAACCTATGACCTGGATTTCGACAGACCGGAAAGCATCGGCAAACTGCATTCATTCTATGGAAATTTCGGCATTCTGCTCAGGGCATATGCATATATCCTGCTGAACGGCAGAAATGGCCTTGTTCACAACAGCGAAACAGCCGTCCTGAATTCCAATTATCTTATGAAGCTTATTTCTTCCACTTATTCTGTGCCGTACAAGAGTTTGAAGAAACACGAATTTGTCGCCAGCGCTTCAAAACTCAAATCTGAGCGTGGCATAAGCGCTCTGGATGTTTCCAAGAGACTCATAGACAGCGGTATACACCCACCAACGGTTTATTTTCCGCAGATAGTTAACGAAGCTTTGATGATCGAGCCAACTGAAAATCTTTCAAAGGAGACGCTGGATGAGATTGCACGAAGTTTCATAGACACTGCATCTGAACCGGCTGAAGTTCTTCACTCTGCACCACATTCGACAGGTCGCAGGAGAATCGACGAAGTAAAGGCGGCTAGAGACATGGTCTTCACCTGGAAGGATCTTATGCAACAGGAGAAAAAGCAATGATCCTCCCTCGCCATTCACAATCCTTCCAATCCGGGTGAAAGGATGCCGCACAAGCCCATTTTTATCGTGGTAGAAGGCATAGATGGAAGCGGCAAGACAACTGTTTCAAGGCTCGTATACAATAAATTGAGTCGCCTGTGCAGAGTTAAATTGACTTCGGAGCCGTTCGATCGGACGATTCTGAAGCTGGCAGAAGTGAGTCAGAAGAAGTTTGCCGATTCTCCCATCCTTGCAATAGACTGCAGTGCTCTTCTCTTCACTTATGACAGGGCACGTCACACACTTAATATCCGGCGCTGGTTATCAGAAGGCAGAAGCGTAATCTGCGACAGGTACTTCATGTCGACAATTGCCTACCAGGGAGCCCAGTACCGAATGGCCGGCTCCGATCGTTCCTCGTGGCTGCGCTCTATAAACAGGCCTTTCATTGATGCTCCTGACATGCTGATATACATGGAAAGCGATCCATCTGTTGCAATTAAAAGAATAAAGGAGAGGGGTGCCGACTCACCTTTATTCGAAAATGAGCTCTTTCTGCGCGAAACAGCTGCTGCATACGCCCGTGAGTACCGGGCCTTCCGTGGAATCAAGAGGAGGATTAAGGCAGACAGGCCGGTAGCTGAGGTGTGCGAAGAAGCGCTAGACGCGATAAAGAAGGCAATGGAGCTGATCTGATGCACCCGTCCGGAAGATTGTACGGAAACAAAGACAGAAGGCTAGGTGGAAACAGAGTATTGCTTTGCATTTCAGGAAGCATTGCAGCAACCGAGACCGTTAAACTTTCCAGAGATCTCATAAGACACGGCGCCGAAGTCATACCGCTGATGACTGAAGCGGCAGCACGAATAATAGACAGAGAGGCAATTCACTTTGCATGTGGCACCGCTCCGATCACAACACTTAGCGGGGAAGTCGAACACATATCGCTGTTTGCGGATGACAGGCTTAATGCAGTTGTGGTCGCACCGGCAACAGCCGACGTTATAAGCAAAATATCACTCGCCATTGCAGACGATGCTGTGACGACACTCTGTCTGAATGCGCTTGGCATGAATCTGCCTGTAATTATTGCACCATCAATGAGCGCTACGATGCTCAACAACCCGTTTCTCATAGAAAATATTGAGCGTCTCAGGAGACAGGGAGTAAACGTGCTGCCTTCGATTATTGCTGAAAATGAGGCAAAAATGCTTGACAGCACATTCATCGTCGAGGAAGCTGCCAGATGCTTCTCAAGAGGGACGCTCAGGAGACGCAATGTGCTTGTTGTCGGAGGCGCCGGCGAGGAGCCGTTAGACGACGTCAGGCTATTGACGAGCAGGAGTACCGGCAGAACTGCCGTCGAAATTGCGACCGCTGCCTATGAGCAGAAAGCCAATGTGACTATGTGGTGCGGCAGGATGGAAGTTGAATTGCCCACATTCCTGAAAATATCAAGGTTCACGACACTCTCTGATCTCAGAACAATGATTGCAGGCAGGAAATTTGACATAGTTATTGTGCCTGCCTCTCTGCCCGATTTCATTCCTGAAAAAAGGAGGGGAAAGATATCATCGGCGTCGGACATTGAGCTGAAGCTGAGGCGTGCACCCAAGTTTATCGAGGAGGTCAGAAGCAGATGCAGGGTGCTGGTTGCATTCAAGGCGGAAATTGGGATTGAATCTGCGACAGCCGGAAGCGGAAAGAGGAAGCTGAAGGCGGCGCGACTGGACATGATTATCGCCAACAGTCTTGAACATGTCAGGGAAAACACAACGAGGGCGTACATCCTGACTGCAAAGTCTGAAGAAGTGTTTGAAGGGACGAAGAGAGAGCTTGCGGAGAAAATTGTTGATATCCTCCCATCGCTCTGATTTTACTGGACCAGAACGACTTTATTTCGAAAGGGTGAAGAGCGTGTGGTCCGAACCAACGTCGAACAGGCCGAGCCTCGCTCCCGCATCAATCCAGCCGTATGCGTAGTTCAGGCAGGCAAATGCATTGACAAAATCGCCCCTGGAGGCAAAATGCTTCGAATCGCTGTAGTAATTTTTCGCCATGCCAAGGTAGTCTTCGGCTGCCTTTCGCAGCAATCCTTCCTCAGGAACAGATATGACCAGTTTTGAAATAGCCCTTCCTGTGAGCTCGGTGTATTTCTGAAGCTTTTCAACAGTGATTATATCTTTTTTCATCGGCCATCAGACCTCATCGCTCACGTGACTCTGACACTCTCTCCTCCATGCTTCGTTTCCCTCTTCCTGACCACAAGCATGATCGGCACCTGAAGGCCGGCACCTATTCCAATACAGACTCCGGTAGGCAGCCTGGGCACTTCATCCATGAGGTCCTCAGTCAGACCTTCAATCGAAGAGTAAACAGCCTTGAGGTCATTTGGATTGGTGATTTTCAGAATGAACTGCGTATTGCACTGGCTCAGAACATTTTTGTCAACCTTGGCCGCTCTCTGAGTTATAACCATCATGCCGAGGCCGAATTTTCTTCCTTCGGCGGCAATGGTTCTGATTATTCTGCTGGCGTCGGTTTTCCCTTGCTGCGGACTGAAATTATGAGCCTCCTCGATGACTGCAAGGAGCGGTGGTATTCTGTTTCGCTTTCTCAACTCAAAAAGCGCGGTGAGTATTCTCTTCACGAACAATGACTGAACTTCCGGCACTGTGCCCTTCATATTCAGTATCGTTGCCATGCCGCCATTCACGATCTCCGTAATTTTTGTTCCTTCGGATGCAAAGATGCCGGCACCATTGAGATTCTTCAATTCTGAAATGAGCTGGAGGGCCACCTGGCTTTCGTCCCCTTCCAGCATTCTCATGAGCGTGACGAGGTCGTAGTTGCCTTCCTTTCTCGCATCCTCAATCGCGGAAGTGAGAAGGGAAAGCTGCGATTTGTTCTCTTCGATTGAAGTGAGAGAGAGGAGTTCCCGTGCCGTGAAATTGGAGCAGGTGAGACGTAGCTTTTTTGCTCCCCGGTTTATGTCTGTATCGAAAGCATATTCAACAACATGTTGCGAATAATTGAATTTGACTTCTTCCCCAGCTGCATTCTCATTCAGAGTTCCGTACTCTCCATGTGGGTCCAGTATCAAAACTGTCACGCCATTCTTCACGAGCTCCTCAATTATCACACCTGCAAGGTAGCTCTTCCCGCCGCCGGTCTTCGCTATCACAGAGATATGCTTCTGGACCATAATGTCGATGTCCAGCCTGACGTGTATATCCCTTCCCCTCAAGTCACCTATTAATGCACCGTTTTTTCTGTAGTTCAGGCCCAGCGTGGCCGAAATGACTTCATCGGTTGCACGGAATACAGATGCTCCGGGAGCGACAGGAGTTCCGGGAGAGCTGATGCCGCCTTTTCCGTCCGGATATCCGAAAACAAACACATGGCCAACGGCAGTTTTGTCAAATCGGACATTTTCGCCAGTTGCTATGCGCTTGGCGCCCTCGTCAGAGAGATCTGTCCTGACACTTACCTCCTGAACCGTTCCAAGTATCCACCCATAGGTTTCGTGGGTTACCTGGACATAATCGTTCCGTTCAACATT
>DAHXLZ010000189.1 GCA_027365715.1 Methanomassiliicoccales archaeon
TTCAATATGGGAAGAACACAGCAATAGTGTCCCACAGCCCTGTGATGGCAAACAGATTTATCTCGGCGGCTATCGTTCCCTGGACTGCGAACCGTGCACACTGCCTAATGAGGACATGGCCATGCCAGAGCGCCACGGCAGGACGGAGAAGGACAGCATTGCGCTGACGAAGCTCAGGAAGATAGGGTATTTCTGACAGCGCGAAGTTTAAGGTAGTTGCTGGCAATTACTGTCCATAGCGAGGGTAGATTGCCTTGCATTCGTCTGCTTTTTCTGCAAGTTACGAGAAACGATGTAGAATTCGCAGCTGTGGTTTGTTGTCATCTCTTTTTGTGTTCACTGCGTTAATTGCAAGTGTGTATTCTATCGGGTCGATCACCAACAGCAAGACAGTTGCACCGACTAATATGGCAACCATCTTTACTCCTTACGGTCATCACGGGAGTCAGATTGCTCCTTCAGATTATCAGACAAAGATTGCAAGCACGCAGTCTTATCTGGGTTTGCCAACCGGGACTGTAACTTTCTTAATTTTCAACAGCACTGCCCAGATTGATCTGGCCGGAACGTACTACTCAAACGGCCAATCTGCTTCGTTGTATTTGGGTTTCAATTATGCCATTAGCATGGTAAATTCAAGGAATCATTACAGGTTTTTTGAATGGGTGGCTAATTCAGGGAACTTTGGAGGCGGAAACCAAAACACCTCGACAACAGAATCAACATCATTCACTAGGAGTTCTTCAGGCTCTCTGGTCCTGGTTGTACACAAGATCTGGGCATATTATCAAGAAAACCATTGGGCAGGTTATATTGAAAGCAGTCTGAACTCAATATATGCGTTGCGTGAAACTTCAATATCTTTCATAGTGCCTTCGTCGAGTTACACTGCAGGTGGGGGTACAGGAACCGAGGACGTTGCGATATGGGTCGGATTGGGTGGTTATTACGGTTCATTGTGGCAGGCTGGAGTGCTGATACAATATAACGATTCCACAAGCAATGCCTGGATACGCATTTTCTTTGAATTCGTGCCGGCGGGAGGAGTTGGAAGCGGTCCTCAGTTCCTATCCCCATGGTCACCTTCTCCCAACGATATACTTAATGTGTCAATATCATACAACCCTTCGACTGGCTACAGCCATGCATCTTTCTATGATTGGAGCACAGGTCAGAGTTGGGTTGCTCCAAGACAGCTTGTTACACCGAATACACAAACTGCTGAGTGGATAGTTGAGGATCCAACAAACAACGCTTATGTACTCCCAAGCTTAGGGGGCATCACGATAAACGATTGGCAAACGTCGCTCATCGGCAATTCGGCTACGCTGATCGGACCGATAACCAATGACAGAGTAGAGGTGTCCTCGTCGTCTGGACAACTGATTCAATACTTGAACACGACAGTGATGCAATATGTGAGCAACTGGGCTGGAAGCAGTGCGTACCAATTCGGAGTAGACTATGGACAGGAGACTGCTTGATGCGATCACGCAAACTGATTGCGATAGGAATAATTGCCTTAGCCATTTCAGGCGGCATTTCGTTCGGCATGCTTTTCGTACCGCATCCTGTTGTAGTGACGCTCATGAAACTGGGCACAGTCATACGACTTAGCGAATGGAATGGAAGCTATTATTATCGTTTCGCTTTACCTTCCAGATCTCAGATCACAGGAGCGTGGGTGGCCACCGGAAATATTCTTGCCTCGGTCTATTATGGGTGGGTGAATTCTAGCAACCCGCCAATATTCCTCGAGCCGTACCACGGTTTTCATCTCAGTTCCAACGGTACGTTTGGCGGACCATCTTTCACCTTTAACAGAGGGAATTACACCTTAATATTTTCAGGGAGCGTCAATAACACCGTTCTGGTAACGGGCCCGATTCGATTTGAATATTATCAGACCTACTGAGCAATTTCCTGGGATGAGTCTTGCTTTCCCCACATTTGAAATGACATGTTGATGGCGTTTCACGAAAATCCTGCTGAAAACGAAGAATCCGTATAATTCCATATGCCTGACAGACTGGAATGGGAATAGTTTCAGAATCAGATTCAAAGGTCCTCAACAAACTTACAAAGTATTGCATGGACCTGATGAGATGGAACGCATTCGAGACATGTGCATCCTGAACATTGGGTATTCGACAGTGATGCTTCAAGAATGTTCTTCATCGATGAAGGAACCATCTGCTGATTGACGGCAAGATCGGATGAGGAGAACCGTGTCTGCGGTTTCGATTCCGTCAATCCGTTCAGTGTTGTTAAAGCCGGGGTAAGAATTACCAAAAAACGCCGATTTGAAATTCCCAGCGCCACTAAGCCTTAACTCCCGTTTTCAGGGAATAAGTTTATGCCCGGTTGCACATCGAGTTCTTTTGCCCTCTTCGACACCTCTGCCCCAATCATCCTTTCACAGTCGGTTATCGCGTATACAGAAGAGAATTCTCTGAGAAGGTCTGTGACGATACCTTCTCGAGAATCGATGCATTCCGCCAGGCTCAAACACTCGTTCGCTCTGCTCACTCGAACCAATTCTCTCCATTGACCCACATTCACAGTGTGCGAGCCACATGTGTAAGGATCAAATCAGACCGAGCGCGACTCATTACAGTATCCCTGCGTCGGATTCGCCTTATGAGTTGTCGGACAATCTATCATGGTCCGACTCTCACTGGCTGGATTAAGAGGCTTACGGGCTGCCGCGCGGGAGCGGCCTCTTTCCTTCTCGTTTGCAGGAATACTTCAGCCCGATGCTGTTGAGATAGGCACATGGATCCTCGCCCAGTGCTTCCCTGATGCGCTGCTCGAGATGGGATGGTGAGAGCGCCTTCATCACGTGAGTCCTCCCGGTCTCTCCGTCGATGAGTGCATCGATAACATCCTCAGGCAGCGTCTCGCCAATCATGCAGCTGACTGCAATGCCACCCTTCAGATGGTTTCTGATGTGCATATGGGACGAGCACTGTGCCTCCACGATTGAATCGGGCGGTATGCTGTCCGTAACATACTCCCTGTCCGCAGATGTGATTGACAGTGCCTTTTCACCAGCCGCAATCAGCCGTTCCATATCCGCATTGAAGTCCCCGATATCCGGACGTTTCGAGGGCGGTAAATGAAAATACTCTCTCATAGAATGATTGCATTCATCCTTTCGGACTAACTGCTGACGTGCAAATATATTATTACTTCCTATGCCATATAAGCTGACGATCGTCAGACATATACGTGTCGGGGATGGGATGATGCGATCAGATGAAAAGTATTACGCAGCAATCGAAGCCATATCAGTGATGGAGAGAAACGCAGGCATATCGGATGGAGCGAGTTCAAAACAGCTGAGCGGCAGGACGTGCAGGAAGCTTTACTCCTGCCTCAGTGCAACAAAGGGGAACATTGACGAAGAAGCATACTGCGGCTTTGCCAGACGGCTTGCAGACCGAAGCGCAAGCTCTGGTCAGGCCGAATTTGCAATTAAATTTCTCAAAATGCTGCCGGAAGAGAGGCTTACTGGAACTGACAGAGAGATCCTGGTCAGTTCTCTGATATCACTGGGAAGACATGAAGAAGCCATGCAACTGCTGAAAGAAGACTGCTGGAGCGACTCACCTGCAACATATTACTGCCTTCTGGGAAAGCTGAAGAATGCCGAAGGTGACGCGCAGGGATCGAAGGAGGCATTCCGCAACGCTGTTAGAATCGGCAAAGATAACCTCGAAGCGATAGAGGCACTGCTGGGGCTACCAAAGACGCAGGCAGAGGAGATGGAATTTCTCAGGTTAAAGGCTGACGCACTCCTGCATGGCAGTAAAGCAGCAGATGCATTGAAGATTTACAGGAAGCTGATGCGCCTGGACGCCGAGTCTCCGGGATTGCTTAAGTCGGCAGGTGTGGCATGCGCAGATTTGAAAAAATACAGCGAGGCAGAAGAATTGCTTCTCAGCTCCCTGGGCAAAAGGAAGGAAACCGAGACAGAAATGGCGTTAGGACTCGTGGAGCTGAAGAATGGAAAGGACAATAGTGCGTATGAGCACCTCTCGCATGCTATCGAAGAAGGAGCGCGGAGTTTTGACCTGATTGCCGGATTGTGCAGAGCCTGCCTTCTCACAGGAAGAGAGGAGAGGGCGATTGAAGTATTGAATTCAATGAAGAATGAAAGAGTGGCGGACAATGCTGCAGCATTGAAGACAATCAGTGAACTGGCTGCCCTCGCACAGAGGAAGAGTTGCAATGAGTTTGTAATCCATGCAGCAGAAACTGCCGAAATTTACGGCAAACCGTCACAGGAAATCGGTGAAATGAGGCTACAGTCACTCCTCTCGCTTTCGATGTACGGCGAGGCACTGTCGTACCTGGATGAACACTTCAAGGTGGATGGCCGGTACACGAAAACCAGAATGGTGGCCCTGAGGGAAGAGGGCAGGAAGGAGGAGGCAGAGAAGATTGCGGACAGTATTCTCTCAGCAGACGAGTATGATGATGAATCCCTGAATACAAAAATGCAGGCGATGTTTTTCCGGAAAAAGGGAAAGGAAGTACTCACCGAATATACGGCCAGGGTTCTCGTGAGAGGCGGAGAAAAGTCAATATCGGCTTTACTCGAAATCGCGAAGGCAGAAGGGGAAGACACAATTGTGCTCAAAGCAACACAGGCGCTGATTTTGACAGGCTGCAGGGAAAGAGAGGTCCTCACTGACAGAGCCACTGCCCTTGAAAAACTCGGCAGGCTGAAACAGAGTGCGAAGTGCTACAGGCAGATGTATACAAGTGATGGTTCGGTTGATTCGCTGGAGATACTGAGTTCATTTTATGCTCGGCATGGTATGATTGAGAAGGAGGAGAAAGTGCTTTCAGGTGCTGTCGAGAGAGGGTTGCACGTCCCATCCGGACTGGTTTACAGACTCGCAAAGATCAGAATGGAGAGAGGCAATGCACAGGGTTCGCTTGATGCAATTGATAAATATCTTTCGAAGAGGGAAACACCAGAGGGGAGATACCTTCAGTCAGAAGTATTGCTCAAAGTCGGAAAGGCTGAAGAGGCGATGGAGGCAGCCAGGCATGCGATGCGCCTCGGTTATCCTGCAAAACTTGCGGAGCTTAAAGTTGCAGAGGCTCTCGTTTCGCTGGACAGAAAGGAGGAAGCGCTTCAGCATTACAACAGGGCAATAGGTTTCGGCGCGAGTAATGATGAAGTATACATCAGAAAAGCCAGACTTCTGATGTCAATGGGAAGGACAGCGGAAGCAGCATCGGAGATTGATGCAATAGAAAAGATGTTCGGCGATTCGGTAAACGCACGCGAGGAGTGCGTTTCCTTCTATTACCTGACCGGCCAGCATCAGCGTTGCATTAGTGTTTCTGAAGATCTAATCAAAATGGACAGGCAGAATTTTACTGCGTGGAAAATGCGCGGCCTGTCGATGATTTCACTGAAGAAATACGATGAAGGCATCAAATCGCTGGAAGCATGTGTTGATGGAAGGAAGGATGTGGAAGTCCTCGGCGCACTGAAGAGTGCCTATGCGGCCAAAGATGACGCAGGTTCAGTTGTAAAGACGATTGACCTGATGCTCTACCATCATGGAGCGAGCAGAGAACTTCTCCTGGAAAAGGGACGCATACTGGACAGGAGCGGAAAACACGATGAAGCTCTCGGTACATTCCAGAAAGCCATGGAGGAGTTTGGAAAGGATGAGGAAAATGTGGCCGGAAAAGCAGGTGTTCTGCACAGACAGGCCAGATATGGTGAGGAGCTCAAAATGCTGCTTGACTTCATCAATAGCGGCAATGATACGCCATCCACGCTCGCACTGGTTGCCGGAGTTTACGTAGAGATGAAGAGATTCAGTGATGCGCTCGAATACGCTGACAGGGCAATGCAGTCTGACCCCGGATCTGTGGCATATGTGGACCTGAGGGCAAGGATACTCATGTCCATGCAGCGTTACAACGAAGCCGAACGGTCGATAGACATTGCACTTGAACTTAATCCGAAGGATCCGGTGGCGCTTGAACTCAAGGGAAATCTTCTGATGCTGGACGGCGGACATGCACAGGCGCTGGAGATATTCAACGGCGCACTTGCAGCCGGAATCTGCAATGGCAGCATTTACAAAAACAGAGGAGACTGTCTGCTGAAGGCAGGAAGATACGCGGAGGCACTCGATTCATACAACAAATCAGCTAAACTCGAGCCGGGAAGGACGGACGTTCTTCTCGGAAGGGGGATATGCGAGTATAACCTCGAGAAATACTCTTCCGCTACAATGTCGCTGAACGAGCTGACAAAGAAGGATCAGGAGAATGCAGCCGGATGGTACTACTTTGGCCTCACACTTTCTAAACAGCGGCTGGCCTCCGAAGCAAGGAAGGCTTTTGAAACGGCTGTCAGGCTGGACGATACCCTCGGGAAGGCATGGCATGAGCTGGGAAAGATGCACCTGGAAGAAGGTAATCTGAAGGCATCGAAGGAAGCGCTGTCAAAATCAATTGAACTCAATCCGGAAAACACAGAAACGAGAGAAAAACTGGACATGTGTGTGTCGGCGGAAAGGAGGATGAAGGCTGAGGATAACGCCCGCGGGCTGATGAAGCTGGAGTACGAGACAGGGAAAGTGCCCACCAGGGAAGAGGCATTTTCAGTCTGCAGGATACCAATGGATGAGATTGACGAGGCATTTGAGGCAATACAGGAGCCTGCATCGCTTACTGTTCCAATGGCAGGTGACGCCGGCTGGGAGGCGCTTGAGGAGCGATCGTCTGCAGTAATGCAGAAATGTTTCAGAAATGATGCAAATGTGTCTGCCGGAATAAGACTGTGTGATATCGCCGCAGGCTTCCCTTCATTCACACTTGACGAATGCAAGCAGGTCCTGGAATACATCAGAAAGGTGCAACAGATGAATCTGCTTGAAGGCGTCGAGGACTCGAGATTTGAGAAGCTCATGAAGAAAGCAACCCGGCTTAAAAACGGGGAGAGAACGCTGGTGGGAATAGTTACGAATCTGGGTGTCGGCATCTACACTGCAAGGCTTATTCAGGGCAGTCTGGCATCCATGGGCAGATCCGGCTACCGCACTGACTATGTGAGCGTAGCGCCTCCTGCCGCGGAAACACCGGAACAGGAATATGACCCGTATGAGGCAAGACGGGAGCTGATGGAGCAGTATTACGGCGGGAATGAGGGCAGGGAGCAGCCTGTACCTGAAGCGGAGGACGAAAAGTGCCTGTATCACGGCAGGGAAGCAATGGGAGAGTGCAGCGCCTGCCAGACAAACATCTGTGATGACTGCCTTTCAAGCACAGGGGGCTGCTGTCCCAACTGCGGAGTCATACTGGCAGGAGAAGAGAGCGGGGGAACAGACGCGGCATATTGAATCATTTCATTATCTCCCTGAGCAGTGATGTGGCGTAACTTCCGCGGAAGAGACTGAATTCAAGCAAAAGGTCGTTTCCCTCTTCATGCATGCGGATGGACTTTACCGGAGCCAGTATTTCGCGCCTTGAGCCGGTTGATGAACACTCCGCTATTTCAGGCACAATGAAATCCTGTGCGGAAAGGTGGTTGTTTGCCACAACGTCCTCCTCAATTTTTCCCTGCAACCCGCCAGCATAGACAGAATCTGATCCGAAGAGCGCACCGGAAACAAAACCGTTGCCCATTGCAATCTGGCGGTTTACGGCGTCAATATTTATGCTGCTGACACGTATCTGACGTTCCCTGTCGGGAAGGTGTTCCTGAGTGGCAGCAAGAACCACGTCTCCATCGATAGCTCTGTCAAGCGGAAGCGCGTTTCTGATGCGCTCCGAAATCATCTCGTTGAACAGCTTTCCCTGAAGTGCATGGACAAACATCATGAGAAGATTCTGCGGAAGCTCTCTGAGAGCGCCAACAAAGTCTCCCGGGTTCGATGCAAGATGGCTGAGCAATATTCTCTCGAACACCATAACCCTGGGCATTGATCGCAGAACCTCTCCTGCCGGCGCACCGCCGTCAAAGAGTTTTCTCGCTTCTCTCACTTCATCGCTTTCCCTGTCCGAGGGTGTTCCTGCATAAGCATGAACAGCGCCCTCGAAGTCCTTTTTAACTATTTTCAGACCCACCAGGTGAGTGTTTGGCCTCAGACTTCCGAAGCGCTGTATTCCGAAGAAGTTGGGGAAGCCGCCGGCGGCTGTCAGCTCAGATACAATCCTCTCAGCTTTCTCAAGAAGGGTGCTGCCGGAAAAATTGCATTCTCGTATCCTGATGTGAAAACTGTTACCCTGAAGATCACCGAGTGAGAGAGATCTTGACGATCGCTGAACTGCCTCGATAGTCGTATCACTGAGCTGAAGTGATGAGACAGAATCGGCACTCACATCTTCAAAACTGATATACTGGGATGTTACGCCTCTCTTGTCCTTCGTCCCGGCAAAACCTATCCGTTTTCTGCTTATCTGAAGCCGTCTTGATATTTCCCTTATGAGCCTGTTTGTCTCCCAGTTTCTGGAGGTAACTTTGCATATCAGGAAGCGGCCATCATCACGGACGGCGGGCAGCAGAGGTATTTCGTCAACAATAAAATCTTCAGCTTCATTCTTTATGGAGCCGCCGACGCCTTCGGAACCTGTGAGGTAGAGGCACATCCCGAGTTGCTGTTCAAGAGGAGGTGGAGTTGTTTTCTGCATATGCCTATCGCAGCTTCTTCTCGACCTTCTTTCT
>DAHXLZ010000195.1 GCA_027365715.1 Methanomassiliicoccales archaeon
AAAGTATGTTTCATATGTCAAGAGGATAAATCCCGTTCTCACCGATGAAGCGATCGAGCTTATCCAGGAGGAGTACCTGGAGTACTATGTTGAAAAGGGTTGACTTGCCCTGCGGGCCGGTGCGTTGCATCCCCGCAAGTATGCCATTCAGTATCACCCTGTCGCCGGGTGCTATCTTGCCAGATATGTCATCCAGTATGAATCCTTCGAGCCTCTCCGGCTGTACGCCGCCTCTCAGACCCTCCGGCGGTTCCTGAACCTCCACTTTCTGTGTGTCCACATAAGTGCTCTCCTCAGGCAGGAGTAAAAATTTGGTTGCACCGGCACCTTTGGCACATTCGCCACACTCCATAGGCTCTCTCAGGTTAACTCCATTGAGTACAGGGAACACGAATATGACGAGATACAGATAACAGCGGAAGACATTGAGAGAATAAGAGAAACAGCTTCAAAAGGAGACATGCTCAAAGAGATTGCAGCCTCGATTTCGCCGACAATTTATGGATTTGACACAGAGAAGGAGGCGTTCGCGCTGCAGCTGTTCGGAGGCGTTTCCAAAGAGATGCAGGATGGAACAAGGATCAGAGGGGACATTCACATCCTTCTCGTGGGAGACCCGGGCCTTGCAAAGAGTCAGCTGTTGCGCTACATGTCTGAACTTGCACCGAGAGGGATCTATGCAAGCGGAAAGAGTTCCTCCGCTGCGGGTTTGACCGCCGCGGCGGTAAAAGATGAGTTCGGTGAAGGCCGGTGGACGCTTGAAGCAGGGGCGCTTGTTCTCGCCGACAAAGGAATAGCATGCATCGATGAGCTTGACAAGATGACGGATTATGACAGAAGCGCGATGCACCAGATTATGGAAAGCCAGATCATCACTGTAGCCAAAGCAGGCATAACAGCCACACTCCAGGCACGCTGTTCCATACTTGGTGCCGCAAACCCCAAATATGGCAGATTCGAGGATGAGCAGCTCATAGGCGACCAGATTGATCTTCCTCCGGCTCTGCTTTCAAGATTTGATATGATTTTCGTTCTGCAGGATAAGCCCAATGTTTCTGCTGACCGGAATATTGCAACCCACATACTGAAAGCACACAGAGTTGGTGAAAGGAGGAAAGCCGACAACCTTCCGGAGGGGATATCATCTCAGACAGTGGATGCCGAAAGCAGGGTTGTGGAACCAAGATTCGACAAGGAGTTCCTCAGAAAGTATGTTTCATATGTCAAGAGGATAAATCCCGTTCTCACCGATGAAGCGATCGAGCTTATCCAGGAGGAGTACCTGCGCATAAGGAAAATGGGCGAAGGAAGCGGTGCTTCGGTACCGATTACTGCAAGGCAGCTTGAGGCATATGTCCGGCTTTCCGAAGCAAGTGCAAGAGGCAGGCTCAGCTACAAAGTCGAACGCGAAGATACCGAGAGGGCCATACGAATCGTCGGCTATTATCTTTCGAAGGTTGCGAGGGAGGGAGGCGTCCTGGATATAGACAGGATCGCGGGAGATATGAGCCACAGTCAGAGGGCGCATGTAAACATAATCCTCGACATAGTGAAGAGGAGCCCTTCCGGCGAAGGACTTTCAATAGAGGAAATTTCCAGTGAGGCCGAGAGATACAAGATAGATGCCCAGGAATCGCGCAGACTTGTTGAAAAATTGCTCAAAGCAGGAGAGTTGTTTGAAATAAAGTCGGGCGTTTACAGGGTAGTACAAAAGTGATAGCTTGTTTTCAATAAAAATACACAGAATGCCGAGGGAGATAATACTCGCCGTGTGTGATGAGGAGATACTCGGCATGAAATTCATTGATGGTGAAAAGAGAATAGAAGTTTACACCAGTTTTTACGGCGATCGCTCAATAGATGAAGAAAGCTTTGCCGGATACATGGAAGAAGCAACCATTGTAAACATAGTTGGGGTGCGTGCCGTTCAGAAGGCGATCGATCTCGGTTATGTTGACGCTGACAGAGTTTTGAGAATAGGCGACACATTACACGCGCAATTCGCAACACTCAAAAAGTGAATCTCTGCGCACTGGCGGTTCTGTGAAACAATGCCAGTGGTTTCAGGTTGTTTGCATATGCACAACACATTGGCACAAAAGCGCAAAATCTTCACGATACCAGAGTTTATTTAGATCCTTAAAGACTCCAAATACTGAGGGAGAGGATGGCATATCTGCTCAGCTTATTGATGTACATCTACAGTGTATTTTCTCCGTGGACAGTTGCCTCGGAGATTTCACATTATGCAGGGATCAGACCACAGCCTGCACTCATGGGCTTAATATTCATAACCGGTGTCGGCCTCATAATTGCGGGAAGAAAATTGTGGAATGCACTTTTCCTGCTATACGGCAGCATAGTCGGGTACTTCATTGCGCTCTACATCTCAATCAGCGTACCGGCTTTCGCGTATGAATATCTCATATTCGTTGCGTTGCCGCTGCTGTTCGCGATTCTGTTCTTTTCAAAGGCAAGGCTGCTTGTTTCGGCAACCGTGGCCATAATCGCCGGTAGCATAGCAATGTCGGTTTCCCTGAGCGTGGGAATGGCGATTGTTCTTTCTGCTACAGTGTTTGCAGCTGCATACCTCTTCTACAAAACGCTTTCCTCACTGCTCGCAGCATTGCTCGGATCAACTCTTCTTCTCCTGTTTTTCATTGAAATGAACATTCCGTTCGCCTCACCAGTAATCCTGTCCATCACCGTTTTCTCAATTGGAATGCTGCTGCGGTACGCGGCTGCCAGGCTTGAGAATGGTGACAGAAGAGTGCTGTTCATCAATGCCGGCTGAATTGCAATTATGCCGTGTTTGCAGGGACACTGAAAAGAATTTCGCCGATTCTGACAACCGTAATCTTGTTGCCGCCGTGCTTGCGCGCCTTGCCCGACGGCAGCTTCACTTCATCCATTGTTTCCGGATCCCTGATTGTTATGTAGCCAGCTTCATCAGAAAGAATCTGCGCTTCATGCTCGAGTTCACTTCCGCCAAAATATCGAACATTTCTGATATGCTCCTTGTCAATTCTCACCTGCTTCCCGGGCCATAGCGCGTCGAGTATGATGTCGTCCGATGTGCCACGGACGCGAAAGTATTCGCCTCCATATTCCACGTAGTCGCCACGTTGCAGCATCGGCACCCTGATGAGATGCGTCGTGCGGTAAACGTCCCTTCCGTCCTTCTGACCGTACAGTTTTCTCGTTGTGCGTACATCGGCACCAAAATGCTGGGCTGCCGTTCTGGCAATCGATGCACCTATGGGGCTTGAGCTTAGGCTGATGTCAACTCCTCCTTTTGTTCTCTTAATGGCGGAGATGAAGAAATCAGATTCCTTTTGCTCAAGTTCCTCGCCGAGTTTCCGTATGAATTCAACGACAGTGAGAATGACTTCCGGCCTCTCTCTGCCGACTGCCCTCACCTGTATGATGGATTCGAAGTAGTGACCGCTCCTTCTGTTGCAGGTTGGGCAGGTGTTCCCTTTAATCATCACGCGCATTTCCTTTCTGTCAGCCCTTTCGATGCCGTTCTTTGAAATTATCAAATCTACGGTGATTTTCGATGAATGTTCGTCAGGATTGAAACCGTTTATTTCGAAACTTCGAAGAAAAGCGCCGGCAGGCAGTTTGGCCGTTCTTCTCAGCTCCGCTGAAACATGTGAAACAATGTTCTCACGCAGCCAGTGTGCGCCCTTCCTGATGCGGCCGCAGGACGGACAGAGCTCGAAAGAGAAAACATCAGGCAGCGTTGCGAAAAGTTCCTCGTTTGAGTAGCATTCCGCACAGAATACCATTCCACTGAGTGCGGTCTTTCCGCATTTGATGCAAAACATGTCAATGCATTTCAGAGACCCGTCTCACTGTAAATTAACCTTTCCGCCGGCGCGCTGCTTAATCTGAGCCGGGAATCAGGCTGCGC
>DAHXLZ010000203.1 GCA_027365715.1 Methanomassiliicoccales archaeon
AGAAAGATGAAATTTGCAACAAGAGCAATTCACGCAGGCGAGGAACCGGACACCCTGAACGGTTTTGGCGATGTCGTTTCAACTGTACACCTGTCGTCCACATTTGCAAGGACAGACGCGTCTGTACCAACGAAAGGCTTTGATTATTCACGAACGGCAAATCCGACCAGGAGCGCGCTGGAGTCGAAACTCGCATCGCTTGAGGATGCGAAATACGGACTGGCTTTTGCCTCCGGCCTCGCGGCTGAAACAACGCTCCTTCTCTCCCTTCTGGAAAAAGGAGACCATGTTGTTGCAGGCGAAGACCTTTACGGCGGCACCAGAAGGCTGCTGACGAAGGTAATGGCAAGATTCGGCATCGAAACAACATTCACCGATGTCACTGATGCCCGCAACGTCAAAAAATCATTAACTGAACGGACGAAACTTGTCTGGATTGAGAGCCCCTCGAACCCACTCTTGAAAGTGTGCGACATACGGGCCGTTTCAGAAATTGCTTCTGCCGCGGGAGCCGCAACGGTTGTGGACAATACATTTATGAGTCCTTATCTGCAGCATCCGCTGGCACTCGGTGCGACTGTTGCACTCCATAGCACAACGAAGTATGTTGCAGGTCACAGCGACGTGGTCGGCGGCGCGATAATGCTGTCGGATGAAGCACTTTACACGCTTCTCAAGTACAATCAGAATGCTGCGGGAGCAGTCCCCTCCCCGTTCGACTGCTTCCTGGTTATGAGGGGCGCAAAGACACTGGAACTCAGGATGCGCCGCCATTGTGAGAGCGCGCTTGAGATTGCAACCTTCCTCGAAGGTCGAAAGGAGGTGAGACGCGTCTACTACCCCGGCCTGAGCAGCCATCCCCAGCACGAACTTGCCCGAAGACAGTGTGACGGTTTCGGCGGCATGATATCGTTCGAACTGAACGGCGACGGCGAAGCATCACGGCTTCTGCTCAAAAAACTGAAGCTGTTTGCAGTTGCCGAAAGCCTGGGAGGTGTGGAATCCCTTATAGAAGTGCCAGCGCTGATGACACACGCCTCTGTTCCGGAAGTGGAAAGAAACAGGATTGGCATCGGCGAAAACCTGATCAGGGTTTCAATCGGGATAGAGGATGTTTCCGATCTCAGGGAAGATCTGGCGAGCGCTTTCGACAGCCTTAACCCTGCGCTGCCTGACCCTCAATCTGGCCGATAACCTCATTGACCGATACACGGACAGACTCATCGCTCGAATATCTGTTCTTCCATCCGGTGCTGCTCAACTTCTTCACTCCAAGCTCGGCAATCTTTACGTCGCCCTTCCATCCCCTGCCGTCCTTTCCCCCGGTAAAGTTGTAGTTGACGCCGGAAAGGCCCATAGATTCCACAACAGTGTCTGCAATCTTTCTGACCGGTGTTGTGCCTTCATTCCCAAGGTTATAGATATCGGTCCTGGTGCTGTATTCATGCACATAAACCATGGAATCAACGCAGTCGGAGACGTGCATGTATGACTTTCTCTGCGTTCCATCGCCGAGTATCTCCAGCTGTCTGCCGTCCTTCCTCAGCTTCATTATGAAGTCGAATATGACGCCGTGTGTTGAATTGCGCCCGACGATGTTGGCAAACCTGAATATTGTTGCCCTGATGCCATAATAGTGGGAGTAGGCGGAAATGAATCCCTCTGCCGCCATCTTTGATGCGCCATATGAGGATATTGGCAGGTATGGCCCGTAATCCTCCGGTGTAGGTATTCTGCCGGCTTCGCCATACACCGTGGAGCTTGAGGCAAAAACTATCTCATTTATGTCACGCTTCCGCATGAACTCCAGCACATTAAGCGTGCCTTCCGCATTCTCCCTGAAATCAAAGGATGGTTTTTCGGAACCGCCGCGGACATCTGAATCCGCAGCCAGATGGAACACTGTGTCATAGTGGCCCATGTCCTCGAAATCGGCCGGTTTTGTGATATCCTTCTTCAGTACAGCGAATCCCTCCCTGCCTTTCAGGTGCCTGATATATCTGTCATCGACGGCAGAAAAGTTGTCCAGCACATGAACATGGTTTCCCTGAACAAGTTTTTCGACGAGATTGGAACCAATGAAGCCGGCGCCGCCGGTAACCAGCAATTTTTTCTCTTTGACCATGAGCAGCAGAGCAAAATTGCCATATAATAAATTATATCAACAGTTATGCTCGCCGTTTTGCACTTTGACTGTCAGCTCTCCATTGCGTTTTCATCGGGCTGACATAAAAATCAAAATTCGAAATATTTAAACAATGTTTAAATACCCGTTACGAAACACGAACGGCCGGATGGGTGATGCCGCTGCGGCAGGAGCATCTCCCTGATAACGGGGTAAAATAAAATGTACAAGAACAGGGAAGGACTGGTAAATAGGAGGAAATTTTCCCTCAGGGGAAAAGGCAGGTTTTCGATGCTGAAACGCATCATGCTTCTCGACGGGCTGCTCCTGGTAATCGTGCCGGGACTCGTCGTCGCGAGCGTGGTCATCGGCGTTATTTATCCGATTGGAGCAGGGTCTGCGCAGGCTCCATTCAAGCTGCAGCAGGGCCCTGGTTATGCTACTGCATCTGCCCTTGGCTTCTCTAACGCGGCGGTCGACAGCAACGGCAATGTGGCAACAGGAACAACGATATATCTGAATTCAACGGCCCACTCATACGCTGTTTATCTGCTCAACGTTCTTGACATAGTGAACGCAACGGTCCATCCTCTGCCGGCAGGAGCTGTTGCTTCGCTTTACATCAATGGTTCGCTGCCAGCAGGTGTGTCCATGTATTACAGCACATCTCAGTCAACTTTCAACGGTACCGTCATATCCGGCACGTTGTGGACGCCGGGCGCACAGATAATGCTGCCCGCTCCGGGCAACGGACACGTCGAAGTCTACTTCAGCTTCGTTGTGATGGGCGGTTCTTCCGGCGGGACAGGTTCACTGACCTTCCAGTACAACCTGTGATGAGGCGCAACATTGCATGACGAGGTTCACAGCAGCGTCAGGCTTCAGCAGGTTCTGTGCAGTTGTGCTTGTTTCAGCGTACCTGCTGATACTGCTGTCCGTGAATCCCGTCTCAGGGAACAGCATGGTCCTGGCGTATGGAGGAGGTGTTTCGACGCACACTGCACCATCACCGCTGTCTCTCAGTGCGGGGCAGACGTCTCCGTTCGCCAATGTAACCCTGACGCGGGGGGGTTACGGGCTGAATGTTACAGGAAACTGGATATCAGGCCTGGGAGTTGACAACTCCGGAAACGGATATTTTGCAGCGGTCGACGGACAGACATTCTCTGTATCGCCTGGCGGTGCATACACATACTACGGCAGCCCATTCACCGGCATAGCCGCAATGAACAG
>DAHXLZ010000212.1 GCA_027365715.1 Methanomassiliicoccales archaeon
CAGAAGAAAACTGCAGATGCTGGGCTTCGTCTTCATGGCCATTGCCTATTCCTCGATAGCTCTCATTCCTGCCATCGTCACAGATGTAGCATCCCTGCTCATAGTTTTTGGTTCCACTTTCTTCTTCATAAACATGGGCCCGAATACCACCACCTTTGTCGTCCCTGTCGAGGTGTTTCCGACTCAGATTCGATCAACTGGACACGGCATAGCGGCTTCGGCGGGAAAAACCGGAGCTGCTATGAGTGCCTTTCTCTTTCCATTCATGCTGAAGTACATTCATCTGAATGGCATATTTTCATGGCTTGCAGTCATATCCATCATGGGCATAGCCGTGACAGCCCTGTTCATACCTGAGGGCCAGGAGAGAAGACTGGAGGATATCAGTGGCGAAGAGATACTCCTGAAGACATATTCAGAATTTTCCGATCTGATTTTTGCCCTGACGGAACAAATCGTCGTCGCGGCAGGAGAACTGGAAGCGTTCGTCAACAACTGGGGAGATACTGCCGAATTCGCGAAGAAAATTAAGGGAATAGAGCACGATTGTGACGAGATAGTTCACAGCATCTTTGTCAGGCTGAACACGAAACTCATTGCTCCGATAGAGAGGACAGAGATAGTCTCCCTTGCTCAGGCACTTGACGACATAATGGACTATATGGAGGCGACAGTCGCAAGGTTCCACATGTACGGTCTGCAGACCCCAACAGTGCCTATGAGGGAATTTTCGCACACAATAATGCAGTGCGCAAAAGAAGTTTCGGAAGGCATAGAGAATATAAACGACATTTATTCCAATCGCTTCGACAGGCTAGAGAAGAGTTGCATCGAGATAAACAAGTATGAGAATGAGGCCGACTCTACATTGCGCACATCGCTTGAGGAACTCTTCAAGAGCGACAATGCAATAGAGATCATCAAACTGAAGGAAATTTACGACAACATGGAGTCAGTGACAGATAAGTGCGAGGATGTGGCTGATATACTTCGCGATCTGAGGGTAAAGTACAGCTGACGCGCCAATTAAAAGGCTGAAAGTGCAGGTAAGAGAGTGGAACTCGTTGACCCGCGTGGCACATCACAGGAATGCTCACAGTGCGGAGCGATTGTGAGTAAAACACTGTCGGAGCGTGTTCACTGGTGTACAAACTGTGGACTGCCTGCAGACAGGGATTTCAACGCATCGCTCAACATATTGAGAAGAGCAGGCCGGGGCACAGTCGAACCTGAAAACGCCCGCAGAGTCGAAACCTCTGCTGTGTCCACAAGGGCACGGCAGGCTTCGGCGCTGAAGCAGGAAGCCCACACCCTTCAGGGGTGGGAGTATGTCACAGGAATCAGATATATGCGTACACGGTCGCATAACCGTTAGTGTACAGTTCGACGAAGTAATGAGTTTTAAGCAACGCCAGCATCTGGGCGCTCACCGGGTAATCTGGATGATTGGGATAGAAGTTTGCGGCCGAAATCATTTCCCCGTCTATCATCAGGTAGTTCACGTGTCTCAACCCCGATGGTGTTTGTGATGAGTTGAGATTGCTCAGCAGCCGACCGATGGTTGTGGAGCCGAAAATCGGAGATCCTCCAAACTCCCAGGTGGCATTTCTGTTGCCATAACCGAATACGATGGAACTGACCCTGTGGTCTCCTGCAAATGTGGCATTCTGCGGCGTACTGAATCTCATCCAGTTTGCAGCATCCAAATCTCCTGAGGGTGTTGCTCCGATTTTTGAAGGAGCAGATAAGGAAGTGCTGAGAAATGTCGCCGACATGCCGGAAAAAATCATAATCATGGATATGACAACAGAAGCGACCATCCGCCTGTCGGGGCGGAAAAAAAGAGCGAGTCCGGTTATGATTCCAAAACCGGCAAAGAATGCAAGGATCAGGGCCATGTATTCAACAATCCTCAGCGGAACCAGGTAAGCCGCGCCGGTGAGCATGCCTGCTGTGATTATTAATGCAATAAATGCAACGAATCCACCAAATATTGCATTCTCGAATTGCCTGAGCGAGAATCGAACGTAGTATGCTGCACCGATTAATGAAAAAGCCAGCGTGGGGATGAACAGCATAACTCCCGGGCCCGGGTTAATCGGTATTGAAGGTATACCGTAAACCGCAACAGCGAGAGTGATGATTGCCGAACCTGCAACGGCGGCAGAAACGTAAAACTTCTCCCTGCGTTTATTTATCCTTTCCTTTACGCTCAGTCCCTGCCACGGCGAGTATTTTCCGCCTGCCAGTATCGCCAGCAACAGGGCATATGGGCCCACAACAAGCTCCGGAAGATCCGCGCTTCTCAGTATGAAAACGGTGAGAAATTCGGGTGCCAGAAATTCCCAGTACAGGAGCGTTGCTGAAATTCCAACTGCAAGTGCTGTCACCAGGCGCCTTATCTCCCGACCTGCGGTTCTTCTGAATGCCGAATAATAGAACAGTGCAATGTACAGGAAACCAAGTATGACTACCATCCCCAGATGGTATGTCGGTACCATCGCAATCATGCAGACAAGCATTCCAGCATATCCGAATCTGCTGTCATGAGATGCTGTGTAAAAATAGAGGAAAAAGATGAGCAGAACTTCGCCCATAGTGTCGGAGGAGATTATTGACGTATGTCCGACAGTAATGATGGATGCAGAATAGAAGAGCGATGAAGCCAGGGCGACAGACCTGCTTCCGCTCAATCTTCCTGCAATAGATGCAACAGGAAATACAAGCGCCGATGTTATGAATGGCATTCCCAACTCGGTAATTGTGGTTGCCGGTACACCCGAAACTGCCGAAAGCGCTCCAAGGAGTTCATAAACGCCAGGGAATTCTGTGTATGTCTGGCCGTAACCATAGTATGGATTGGGCATATTTCCGTTTGAAGCGAAAAAGTGCACTATGAAGTAATTTTCACCTGTATCGGGTCCCCAGACATTGAACTGCAGAGGCATTATCAGCCGCAGCATGAGTGCTACGAAGAATAGTGAAGCAAGAGAGTAGATGTACCAGTTGTCCTCTTTCATATGTTGCCTCTTTATCTGCCCGGAATCAACACACAACTATAAATCGACTACACGGAATTCATTCCGGCCGCAATGGAGTCATTCAGGTTACCGGTCAGACCGGACGGAATTTCCTGCAATATAATCAAACCACCTGCCAGTCGAGTAATAATTCAGGCAGATTCCAAGGACGTGCTCAAACACATCGAAGATGACAGTGTGGTAGCAGTTTTTGTCGACTCTCCTGATTTATTGCAACTCAAGTATGAGTTGCGCAGGCAGTGGGACAGCAGAGTGAATGCGGCTGATGACAAGCGGGATATTTTCTCCCCGTCCTGTGAGTATGACTCATTTACAGAGGGGCCTGATAAAAATGAAAACTAATCGGGAAGTTTACATTGTGCATTACAGGCGAACGCCGTTCAGCCGTTCGAAACCATCAGAACCCCGGAGGGATGTTTTCAATTCCATCAGTATGGATTATGCGTTATCTCTTCTCATACGCAACGCTGTCGGTGAAACATCGATCCGACCTGCTGAGATAGGTGATGTTGTAATAGGGTGTGCGTATCAGAGGGATGAAAACTGGACATTCGGTGGAAGGCATCCTGTTTTTCTTGCGGGCCTGCCGGTGGAAGTTCCGTCAATGGCGCTCGACAGGGCATGCTCCTCATCACTGAATGCGATATCGGTTGGCGCAATGGAGATAATGACCGGAAATTCAGACATTGTTCTTGCCGGTGGAATGGAACACATGACACACATTCCAAGGCTTTCAAACAAACTGTGCGCGCAGCTGCTTAACGATGCCAGTTATTCAGGATACCACATGGATGTGGGTTACAATATGGGTCTGACTGCAGAGAAGCTTGCAAAAATGAGGGGCATCACACGCTCAGATATGGATGAGTATGCACTCAGGAGCCACCGGTTGGCTTCCACGTCTCTGGAAGATGGTTATCTCAATGGCGAAATACTGCCCATTGAAGTTGACGGCGAAAAAGAGCGGATCAGCATAAGCTCTGACCAGAGCATCCGTCCTGATACAACACTTGAAAAATTGGCATCGCTTCCTCCGGCATTCATGGAAAACGGTCTCATAACTGCAGGCAATTCATCGCCCCTGAATTCGGGTGCGACACTTGTCACACTGATGTCGGGGTCCAAGGTAAGGGAATATGGCATCGAACCACTGGCCAGGATTTCCTCCATAGGCTGGGCCTCTGGTGATCCATCGGTGATGGGAGCGGTGGTCGTTCCCGCCATCGTTAAGGCATTATCGAAGACAGAATACGATCCGTCAGATATCGACATCTGGGAAATCAATGAGGCATTTGCCGCTGTTGCTGTAAATGCCATCAGGGAGTTAGGCATCAATCAGTCCAGTGTAAACAGAAAGGGCGGAGCGATAGCAGTCGGTCATCCTCTCGGCGCTTCGGGAGGCCGGCTTGCAGGAACACTGTCAAGGATGCTCAAGAATAAAGACGGAGAAACCGGTGTTGCTGCTCTCTGTGTGGGAGGCGGGCAGGGTTATGCCATGGTTCTCGAACGCGCATGAGGGGAAATCAGTGTCACCCCGCGCAATGCTTTTCAATATTACAGCAATGAACCGGTAGTCATGGTATGGATTTCAAGTTCAGTCAGGTTCGTCATTCTGAGGGAGTTCATTCCTCCAAAATTGGAGTAAATGACGAACATATAATTCCCAAGCTCGCACACCGCAATGGAGAATCCAAGCCTGACGGTTGTGCCGAATAGCGTGAGGTTGTGCGGTAATATCACAAATGAGTACAGGTATCCATCAAACCTCGCAGATGCTTTGCTCGCATTTGGAACATAGCCGGCAATTGTGCCGATCGAGTTATTTACCGAAGAGTAAGCGCCTGCAGCATCGGCCGCAGTCTTGTAAAGCACGGCGCCTAATTCGAGAAATGTCCTGCCGGCGGAGTAATTCATCGATTCCGCCCTGACGGCTCCGTTGGCAGTGGCGCCACTGCCGGACGATAAATTATTGCCGGTTGAGCTGTTGTACTTCTGCCCGGTGAAGGTTGTTCCTGCCGAATTGTTCACCTGCTGGTACGATGGAAACGCGAAGTGAGGGCCAACGTTCAGCGGTACTACCGCAAGCACGATGATTATTGCAACTATTGCAGCCGTAATAACACCAACAATAAATTTCACTTTTTTGTCCATATGATTCATTCCATGCGGTCAATATTTCTGTTTATTATATTCGGGAACTAATTATTGATTTCCACTCTGTTATCAGGTACGATTTCCCGGGATCATCCTGTTGATTAACTTTCACTTGTTAATTTCTGCTGCTGCGCTGATTGAATTTCGTCCGCTGCGACAATCCGCGCTTCTTCGCACTGTGCCGGGGCAATCTCGAAGCAATAGACTCAAATATCCGCTCCATTTTGAATCCTCAGAACACTGATGACGGATGGGTCCAACGTGGATGTATCATTGTCGAATGGCATATCCATTGTAACACGCGGAAACAGTTTCAGACTGGATCCGAAGAGAACTGCAGGCGGGGAAGTCAATTTTATTTCACATGCGCATACAGATCACCTTCCGAGAGGTGGAGAAGAACGGTGCGTTGTGTCCACGCCCAAGACTCTGGAACTCGCCGAGCACAGAACCGGCATAAAATTCACTCTGTCTGAGCATGATTCTATCGAACTTTTCGAGGCCGGTCACATACCGGGTTCGGCCATGGCACTTATCGAGGACGGGTGCAGATATCTGTACACAGGCGATTTCTGCACCAGGAGGAAAGTGTATCTCGAGCCTGCGAAACCGGTTAAGGCCGATGTGCTCCTGATAGAGTCAACATACGCACTGCCCAGATACTCGTTCCCCGATCCGCTTGAGCTCTCCGGTGTTATAAGGGACTGGGTATCCGACGCATTGAGCAGCGGTAATTCGGTATTTTTCACAGTATACCCTCTGGGAAAAGCGCAGGAAGTCGAAATGCTCCTGCGTGATCTGCCGCTCTATGCCGACGAATCTGTTCAGGCACATAACAGAATTGTATTCGGTGAAGACTCTGACTGGATTGGTAACATCGACGATGCCACGAACAGCGAGTCTGTATTCATCTGCTCCTCAAGATCCTCACTTTCCAGGATGCTTCCTGGAATCAGATCAGAGACGCTGTTCGCGACCGTCTCAGGATGGTCTGTGGATGAATGGTTCAGAAAAAGCAACGGTCTGGACGAAGCATTTCCTCTTTCAGATCACTGCGATCACGATGCACTGATGTCATTCGTGCGTGATTGCAATCCGTCAGTTGTTTATACAATGCATGGTTTTGCAGAGGAGTTTGCCGCGGAACTGCGCCGGGAACTGCAAATTGAAGCACATCCAATTTCAAGGCGCCCCGGTAGGGCAGTAAGGGGCAGGAAACAGAAGAAGATAGATACTTTCTGAGCCCACAGTACAGCAGAGAGTGCCCGAACCTCCTTCCGGATGGCTGTTACACGCAGCCGGAAAGTGCTTTCAGATGCACTGGATGCTGTTTGCCATTCGACCGCTCATGTTAAGCACAGCACTCAGGTGCAGGCGGCCGGCAGACTTCAAATCTTCCTGAATCTCGGATATGTGCCGGGCTTCATGAAAACGCGAATCGTGTCGCATGCAACACCCGATGCTGCGTTTTCAATATTTTCCGACGACATCAGCGCATTTGCCATGGCAACTCCCTCTCCCTTTCCGGTAAACAGTGAAACGACGCCGCCGCGCTTTATGGTCCCCGCAACCCTGTTTACACCTTTCACTGTCAGGTTTGCGCCGTGGCATATGCTGTCGACCGCACTGTCCTTGAGTTCAATAACCGGAAAGCTGCGAAGCAGATTCTCGTACGGAATCAGGAGTGAACGCAGCATCGAGGCATCACCGCTCTTCCAGTAGTGGATCGCATCCTGCAGCTTCTGCATGGTAACCGCCATCTCCTCCCCGAACGGTCCTGATCGGGTCCTGCGCAGTTCTTCCATCTGGGCGCCGGCACACATGGCCGTCCCCACATCTTTGCAGAGCGTCCGTATGTATGTTCCGGACTGACATTCGACGCTGAAGAGAAACAGCCTCTCCTTCTGTTCACCGATTGTGAATGAGCGTATTTCCCTGACCCTCCTCTCTCTCTTTACCGCCGATCTGACGGGAGGGACCTGGAATATTTTGCCAGTAAATCTGGGGAGAATTTCTTCCAGCTGCCCCCG
>DAHXLZ010000223.1 GCA_027365715.1 Methanomassiliicoccales archaeon
GATGCAAAGAATCGAATTGCACAAAATTACCTACAGTTGTCTCGAGTGAAACCCTGAACCGCACAATCGGCGTGTTTTTTCCGAGCCTGGACTCTATCGCCCTCAGGGCAGATGTTTTTCCTGTTCCCCTGTGCCCCGTCAGGAGGATGCCCCCATTAACGCCTCTCCGGGATGCGCGAAACACCTCATCCGCCCTTGAAAGAACGTCCTTTCTCCCTGCAAAGTATGAATGTAATTATTTATGATACTGCGTCAGTTGGTATGTATGGATTTATATCAACCATGCATTAAGTAACATTTATAAATATTTATAAATGTTTTTATAAGGAAGGCAGAATGGGTGGAACATCAGGAAACTGTCTGATTCATTCCACCTGCATGCAGGCACCGGTCAACCGCCGGTGTCCATGCCGGATGTATCGATTTATATCCACATTCGCTTTTCGGTTCATGTCCCTGATATACAGCGAAATGCGTGATTTTGAAGATGAAATAATAGCGATCAGAAGGAAGATACACCAGAATCCTGAACTCTCCTACCAGGAGGATGAAACGGCTTCACTGGTGGCGTCACGGCTGAAGGCAATGGGTGTGCCTGCGAAGACCGGTGTCGGCGGGAAAGGGGTCGTTGGTTTGATCAACGGCAGCTCAAAAGGCAAATGCATCGGTCTCAGAGCCGATATGGACGCACTGCCTCTGGATGAGAGAGCCGAAGTGAAGTTCAGATCGCGCAGGTCCGGTGTCATGCACGCCTGCGGCCATGACACTCATGTGGCAATGCTTCTGGGCGCCGCAATGATGCTGAAGAGGCATGAGAAAGAGCTCAGCGGGCCGGTAAAACTGATATTTCAGCCGGCGGAAGAGCATGGAGGGCTGGGCGGTGCTGAGCCGATGATCAGGGATGGTGTGATGAAGGATCCGGCTGTTGCCTGTGTCTTCGGCCTGCATATTTCATCGGAATATCCATCCGGGACCTTTGCCCTCAGATCGGGCCCCATAATGGCATCTCCAGACTCCTTCCGGATAAAGGTCAGAGGCAGGGGAGGGCACGGTTCTGCGCCTCATGAATCCATCGATCCGGTCTTTATCGCCTCGCAGCTTGTATCCGCGCTGCAGGGAATCTCTTCACGTTTCATTGACCCGGCTGAACCGTTCGTCCTCTCAGTCTGCAGCATTCATGGCGGAACCAAGGACAATATTATACCCGATGAGGTGACGCTCGAGGGTACTATCAGAACGTTCAGCGCGAAGACAAGGCTCAGGGCAAAATCGCTCACAGCCAGCATTGCCAGGTCAATATGCAGGTCATTCGGTGCGAATTGCGATGTGAATTTCATGGAAGATGCCTATCCCGTGACAGTGAACGACAGGAAGGCCACTGAAAAAGTGCAGATGCTGCTGCGCGGCATGAAGACAGGCAGGGTCGTTGAAGCCGGACTTATAATGGGCGGAGAGGATTTCTCCCGTTTTTTGCAGGAGGCACCGGGCACCTTCTATTTCCTCGGGACAGGGAACGAGAAGAAGGGATGCATTTATCCGAATCACAGCAGCATGTTCACTGTCGATGAGGATGTGCTCAGGCTGGGTGCTGCTTCGCTTGCTGAAGTAGCCCTGCACTTCCTGTCGTGATCGCCCGCGCGCATGTTCTGCTCCCTGCCGGACACTGCCGCTGAAGCGTATGGGTAAAACAATTTAACGGCCAACGTGAATGTGCTGCGCATGTCTACGCAGGAAGGTTACGACGATCTGGTCGTGGAAAAGAAAGAAGGCTTTGTGATACTCAGGCTCAACAGACCTCAGGTGCTCAATGCACTGAGTTTCAAACTCGTTTCCCATATCGCTCATGCGCTTGGTGAAGTCGAAAAGGATGCCGCTGTCAGGTCATGCATCATCACGGGCGGAGAAAAAGCATTCTCCGCAGGAGCAGACATCCGCGATATGGCAGGCAGAACCTTTTCCACCTTCGAAACTGAGAACGATTTTTCTGTCTGGGACGCCATGGAGCGTTTCAGGAAGCCGCTGATAGCCGCAGTGGAAGGGTACGCGCTGGGAGGCGGATGTGAGCTGGCCATGGCATGCGACATCATTGTTGCCTCCGAAGGAACAAAATTCGGCCAGCCTGAAATCAACCTGGGAATCATGCCCGGTGCTGGTGGGACTCAACGGCTTACAAGGAGTGTGGGAAGGCACAGGGCAATGCGCTACATCCTCACAGGAGAACTCTTCACTGCAGATGAGGCAGACAGGATGGGTCTGCTGAGCTCGCTGGTAAAGCGCGGGGAGGCACTCAATGAGGCAATCAGAATTGCCGGCCTGATAGCACAGAAGTCGTCTGTGTCCCTGCTGCTGGCGAAAGAGGCTGTCAACGCTTCACAGGAAGTCGGCCTTGAGCAGGGCCTGCGGCTGGAACGCCAGCTGTTCTATTCCCTCTTCTCGACAGAGGACCAGAAGGAGGGAATGGATGCCTTCTTGTCCAAGCGGCAGCCAAAGTTCAGCGGGAGGTAAAATTTCATTAATTTCATTTCATGGAAGTGTAATGAAATATATTTATGAGTGATTGATACACTATCATTACCAAGCCTGCGGTTAGCTACACAAATTAGCGGTGATAAAGCTGAATGAGGAAATAAAAACAAAAGTCTGTCTTGTCGGTGATAACAATGTCGGCAAGACAAGCCTGATCAGGCGTTTTGTGCTGGACTCGTTCGACGACAAATATACGTCGACCATAGGCACAAAGGTGACGAAGAAAGAGGTCACTGTAAAGAAGGACAACGGGCGTGAGGTCAACCTGTCCATGCTGATATGGGACATTATGGGCCAGAAGGGATTCAGAGAGCTGCTGAGGGAATCGTACTTCTATGGCGCTGAAGCTGCTGTATGTGTCTGTGATGTAACGAGCAGGGAATCGCTGGAGGAACTGAAGTACTGGATAAAGTCAATGGAGAGCATAACCGGCCACATACCGATGATATTCATAGGCAACAAGAGTGATCTTACAGACCAGATTGTTGTAACCAGACAGGATATAGACAAGGTCGCGACTGCGTATGGCTCTACAGCTGTGGTCACCAGCGCCAGGACAGGGGAGAATGTGGAATCTGCTTTCATGCGCCTTGCTTCAATGCTTACGGCCAGAAAGTAGCTGCACGTCAGCCGCCATTCCCTGTGTTTGCCTGATCACCAGTCCGGAGGAGAGTTGCGGATGCATCACAAACATGGAACGGGCGGAACGGTGCTTATTGTCCTCCTCCTTCTCTCATCGTCCTTAATCGTCTTTTCCCAGAATGCCCAGGCTGCTGCAGGGCCGGGGAGTTCTGCAACGACATTCTACCTTCACGACGACCAGCACGGTTTCGGACACCCTGGAAAGAGGTATGACTGGGCAAACACTTCGCTTCCCTACAATCCACTCAACCCTTACTTCATCAGCAGCAGTTACCAGGGAATACTTCTGAACAATTCAGCGCCATATAATTCATTCCGGTGGATTGTCTCTCCATCCCTCGGCGCCCCTGTTGCACTGAATGGCACTGTCTCTGTACAGCTGTATCTGACGCCATCGAACACCTCTACAGGCATACCAGTCAACCTCAGCGTGACACTGCAGAATTTGACTGTCACTTCCAGCGGCGTTTCCATCAAATCCATAGCTCATAACTGCACGGGCGGAATTTTCCTCACACCAAACGAACTCGTCAGCGTGGCGATGAAAATTTCAACCCCCTATCTGCTTTCGGCAAACAGCAGTATTGTTCTGAACGTCACCAGAAACGATTCAAACTCACTGACATCCGTTTATGTCGAGTTTGATTACAATTCAACACCATCAAACTTCAGGGTGCCGGTGACGCCGCGCATCTCCTCTGCAGTCGTGTCTGCGGCCGGCATCATATATGACAATCAGAGTTTCCCTGTGCTTGCATCTGTAACAGATTCGCTTGGCCATCAGGACATTGCACATGTAATGCTGTCGGCAGTAAACACAAGTGGTGTTCAGGTCGTAAGCGGCATAATGATGACCGAAACAACGTATGGAAGATACGTCTCAAACTTTTCAGCAGACATAGGACCACTGCACTACGGAAAATATGTGATTGAAACCATTGCCGGCACGGTGTCCAACCTCTCCGGAGGCAATGAGTTGTTCTATCAAAATTACAGCGTGACTGTGCTTCCCTCGCTGAGCAGCTTTACTGTTTCATCTCCGGCCGGAGCAACTGCAGGTGTGCCGTTTGCCGTTAACGCGACGGCTGTTGCCGACAGCGGCCTGAATATGACTGCATTCAACGGTACTGCCGATATACAGCTCATCAGAAGCAACGGAACAGTTCTCTCTCCCGCCCTGTATTCGCCGCATTCCGCACTGTTCGCTTCAGGTTTTTCCCGGTTTTCAGTTAATGTCACATCCGCCGGCAATTTCAGTGTTGTGCTGTCGTCAGGCACTGCCTCCGGCAGAGCTTATGTCATCGTGGCTCCAGGTCCGGTGAGCAGTATTGCAGTTCTTCCCTCAGCTTATTCAATGCTGGCAGGCGCCACTGAGCAGTTTACGGCGGCAGCCAGTGACTCTTACGGCAATGCCAACACCACATGGATGCCGGTATGGTCAGTCACCGGCGGTCTGGGCAATATAAGCTCGAACGGCACCTTTACTGCTTCGGCTGCGGGCACCGGTCATATACTGGCAACAGATGCGGCAACAGGTGCAACGGGTTATGCGAACATCTCCGTTTCGTCCGGTTCCCTTTTCTCAATTCAGATAAACCCGTCAAATGAGACACTTCTGGCTGGCCAGAGCTACTTCTTCCATGTATCGGGTTTCGATGCCTACGGAAACAGCGTTCAGCTGGCGGATGTTATATGGTCCACTAATGCCGGAACAATATATTCAAACGGAAGTTATGCGCTTTTGAATGCGACAGCGACCCCCATGTCCCGTGGTTACATAGAGGCGTATTCCGCCGGACTCACAGCAATCGCTCTGCTCACTGTTGTACCGTCAGCCTACAGCCCTCAGTTCGTTACACCTTTTATCAAAATAACCGAACCCTCCGACCAGACATGGTCGTTGAACATCAGCGCCTATGTTACTGATCCAAACGACCCGTCCGGCCAGGGAATGGAATGGTTCCTCTATGGCGGCGTAACGCTCTTTTACACATACGGTTCAGGTGTATTCGGCAACACCCGGATAACTTTCATTCCCTATCACGGCGCGTACGGTCAGACAAATGCAACGCTTGTTGTAATCAACAGAGAGGGATACAGTTCCTCTGCAGAACTTCAAATTACCGTTCTGCCGAGACCCGAATGGATAAACAGCCTGCCGCTGTATATGTCCGTACAGGCTGGAATCCCGTATTCCCTGAATTATACATACTTCATCAATACGTCACCTTACCCGATAAACCAGATACGGCTGAGCACCAGTTCGTCATTCGTCTACGCTTCGGGTCTGTCGCTCACATACTTCTTTCCGGTGTCAGCCGCTGCCCGGACGTTTCCCGTTGTCATCACTGCTACAAATCCTGACAATCTGAGCGAAAGCCTGATTCAGCTTGTTTCTGTTGTATCATCTCCGGCACCATCGCTCGATACCAGAAGCGCACCTCCTTCATTTATTTCGGTCTACAGGGGGGAGAATGTGACCCTGGCATCACCCCTCTCTGTATATTTCAGCAGCCCGCAGCCTCTGCGTTTCAGCATTGTCTCCAGCGGAGTATCGACGCACATTTCCGGAAGCGGCCTGCTCCACATATCGGCGCCTGAAAACCCCTCGACATTCAACGGCACCGTCCTTGTGCAGGCAAACAACAGCGAGGGTGAGTATGCCTTCCTGTTCCTGCACGTCGGCATTGTGGATATAATCACGCCTCCTGTGGTGATGAGCATACCGGTCATCAGCGTGCACTACAGTTTGTCAGCTGCGCCCGACTACTCCCTTTCCCTTCTTCAGTACGTCTCCGACAGCTACGTCCCTCTCTACTCGCTTTCTGTCCTCCCCGGTTCGGGGTTTATAACTTTCAGCAGAAGCAATTTTTCACTGCTCTTCTCGATGCCCGCAAACGCCTCCGGCGGTTCGACCTATGCTGGTCCTTACTGGCTCAATACCACTTTGCTCTTCGTCGGCGGTCCTCTCTCGCAGATTGCAAACGACTCAGTAAGCGTCGGGCTGAGTGTTTACGTGTCGTCAAATTACCCGCCCGCTGTGATTTCCGGTGCCGCTCCCCCGTCATTCCTTTCCATGCCTGAAAACGGTGTCAGCACAGCGCTCAACCTTTCGCACATATTCTATTCACCTCAGGGCAGCAGGCTGAACTATTCCGGAAAGGCAGACAACCTGTCCATTTCAATTACACAGGACGGTCTTGTGACAGTGAAGCCGGAGCAGTACTTCTCTGGAAGCGTGAGGGCAGATTTTGTCATAAGTTCTGATTATGGTTTCATCGACCGCAGCATGGTCGTCTTCGTCTATCCTGTCTATATGCCACCGGTCATCAGTGTCCCGCAGCATATTACAACACATTACTCAATATTCATCATAAATCTCTCGAAGTATATTGTCAATCACAACGACGTGCCACTGACGATCAGCGCCTCCGGAAGCGGCGTAGCAGTTGCCGGAACGGAAGTGCTTGTCTCCCTGCCCGCGGGCTCTCAGGGTGAGACAATCACGCTGTACTTTGTCACTCCCCAGGGAACCGTGCTTGAAAGAACAGTTGCGGTGCAGCTTGTTTCATCCTTCCCGAATGTGTATGCGGTATTGTTCTACGCTCTGCTCTTCGCTGTTATACTCCTGGCTGCTCTGCTGACTTACAAACGGCTTATTCCCCGGCCGTTCCAACTCAGTTCCGTC
Organism: Methanomassiliicoccales archaeon; assembly: GCA_027365715.1. The sequence goes on from DAHXLZ010000223.1 coordinate 6,857, forward strand.
CTGCTCATACATAATGACGGGAGGCTGATATCTTTCGGGCACGGCGAGGATTACAGGGGAATGGACAGGGATCTCATCGTGGGCATGTTTACCGCAATACAGGATTTCGTATCAACATCCTTCCCCGAGATGGAGGGTGCACAATCGCTGAACAGGATTGAACTTGGCAAATACAGCATTGCAGTCGAGAGGGGAAGGGTCGTGTTCATATTGTCAATCTATTCAGGCGAGCCTCCCAGAGGCTGGTTTGAGAATATGCGTGCAACGATCGGCGGAATCGAGAGGAAGTATCAGAATCTTGATTCATGGGATGGGAGGCAGGAAAGCGTAGAAGGGATAGGGGAAATACTATCATCGCTTCTGAGGAGCGGCTGATTCTGCCCGCGCCGGGCGGACTCACCGCCCGTTCAGGGCAGACGGCGGGAATTGCCAGTGCACCTGTTATTTGCAAGAATGATATTCATGTTATATCCCTTTAATACGATGGGGGGACTAAACCATACAGGGACAGGAATGGACAGAGAAGAAACAGTCCTCAGGATGGCACACCGTTTCCTGCTCGAAATTAACGAGGGGGAAATGGATCGTGCGCTGGATGACGGTTTAGTCCTGCTCAAACTGATGGCCGGCAACCCTGGCGGGTTGAATGCAACGACGATGGTTTCGCCTACTCCTCCCCCTCGCAAGGCAGATCAAAATCAAGTTGCCCCCTTCGCCAGGTGAGCCTGCCAGCCTCCTGTCCCGTTAAGCTTCTGCAACAGTACCATTATGCAATCCCCGTTCAGGGATACACCATTCAGCTCTTATCGATCAAGAGCATGTTGATTGCAGCAAATCATTCAGCACAGCATTCCATGGCCAATAATAAAATAAGGATCACGTTTTTCCAGAAGCCATGTGCGTCCTTTCCGATTCTGAAATAATTTATTTTGCATCTGAAGGCAAACTGATCTCAAATGGCTTTATCGAATCTTCTGTTACCCCGAATGGTTATGATCTCAGAATAGAGACTCTAATGCTTCCGGATGTCTTACCCGATGCATCTGCCGGCATCGATATACCTCCTCATTCCTGGTTCGCTGTATCCACGATGGAAAAAGTCACTCTTCCCGGGGACATTTCTGCGCAGCTGTGGATCAGGAGCAGCTATGCGAGGAAGGGCATAATCGGCAGCTTCGGGAAGGTCGACGCAGGCTTCTCAGGCACGCTTACACTTTCGTTCTATAACGCATCTTCAAAGGCAATCAGGCTTGCGAGAGGGGAGAGGGTCGCTCAGATTGTTTTTGAGCGGCTGTGCACAAACACCGGCAGGGATTATGGGTCAAGATCAGGAAATTACCAGAATC
>DAHXLZ010000224.1 GCA_027365715.1 Methanomassiliicoccales archaeon
ACCGTAGACCCCCATACGACAAACGCGCTTGTAAGGCTGAAAGAATACCTTGATTTTGATATCGAAGTTGTGAATTACGTAACACTGCTGCGCGGAATCACCGGCAGTGGCGAATTTGTCCTTCATGATTCCTGCCTTTATTCAAAGCATCTTGACATGAGAGACAGCATCAGGGCGGTAATCGGTGCATCCGGCGTTACGCTCAAGGAAGACAGCATGGTAACGGGAAAGGAAACAACGATGTGCTGCGGTTCTCCGGTTGGCGTTGTCAACTCTGAAGTCGGTGATGGCATGGCGAAGATGCGCGCGACTAAACTCGCCTCCGTGAGCGGCCGGGTTCTGGTGATGTGTCCCATGTGCTATCAGAACCTGTCTCCGAATCTCGATAGTGTTATTGACTTCGCGGAGGCGGTCAGATGAACGACGAGTGGAAAACTGCAATTTCGCGCTCCACCGCGAACAACGTTCCAGAGGTGTGGAGGATGCTCGACAGTTTTCCCTATATCCGGAAGTCCGCAGAGGAACTGAGGGCGGCGAAACTAAAAGTCCTGGGCAATATCGACGCTTATGTGAAGCAGACAATGGATGCGGTCGCAGCGTCAGGAGGAGTTGCCCATTTTGCAAGGGATGCTGAAGAAGCCAGACGGATAGTGCATCAGATAGTGGGCAAAGACAAGACTGTCATAATGGGCAAGTCAAACGTTGCGTACGAAGTGGGACTGAGAAAATGGCTACAGGAGAAAGGCAACGACGTATGGGAAACAGATTTCGGCGAATATCTCCTGCAGATATCTGATGAGGCACCATCGCACATCATAACTGTCGCGCTGCACATGACCAGGGAGGCATTCGGCCGCAACATCCATGATTTTCTGGATTCATCGATAACGGAAAAGTCGACACCCGCAGAAATGGCAGCGTCAGTACGTGCCTTTCTCATGAAGAAGTACGAGATTGCCGACATAGGCATAACTGGAGCAAACGCTGTTGCTGCGGACACGGGGTCTGTGGTACTCGTTGAAAATGAGGGGAACATTCGGATGACAACAGTGAAGCCACAGATACACATCTCTATTACTGGTGTCGACAAAATTGTCCCTACGCTGCCGGATGCCTTTAAGGAGGTAATGGTCCAGGCTGCTTATGCAGGTTCATATCCGCCGACTTATATCAATGTAACAACCGGTCCCAGTTCCACGGGCGACATAGAGGCGGAGATAATCCGGCCTGCCACCGGACCCAGGGAATTTCACCTCGTGCTGGTGGATAACGGAAGATTGAGTGCCAGCAAAGATCCTGAGTTGAGGGAGGCCCTGCTCTGTATAAGATGCGGCAGATGCTATTATGCGTGTCCAACCTATCACTTACTGGGAAAGGAGTGGGGTGAGCCACCTTACAGTGGCCCTGCAGGCGTGATGTGGAATTCGATAGTCAGAGATGACCCGTCTCCGTCGCACCTGTGTACTCACTCCGGCGGCTGCAGAGAAGTTTGCCCTGTGAATATCAACATACCAAGGGTCATGGAATACCTGAAATGGTCTGATATTACAAGACAGAATTCAAAAAAGTGAGAATCGATTCTTGCGGCTGATTTAATGAGTACGCGGAGCAGAAGTCATTGCACATAACTGCACTTTATAACAGCGGGCTGGAAGACCTCCCTGCCTGCGGGGGGAGGACGTCACCGCCGGATTTCAAAACTGCGTGATGCCACAACAAGGATTGAGAAAAATAAAGAAACGGTTAAAGGGTTTACTGCGATGCCAAATGATTTCGTCCCGCTTCAATTTGTCCGCGGAGTGAAGACTGCTCCTATAAGGTAATGCTGAAGGAAGCTTAGAGCTGAGAATGAGACAATCACTGTGTGGTGAGTTATGGTCTTCGACATTAAGCTCCTGGGTGTTGATGAAACCGGTTTCGATGTGGAGTGATGTGCTGTTATGCCGGCAGCCGACGCGGTTGCCCACGGCGGTACAAATCCGCCGAACGGGTGTCCGGGGAATCCCATGTAACCATATCCAAGGGAGTTCGCAGCCTGCCACTGAGAGTACTCAGAGCTGATTGCACTCGACAGCGTCAAATTCCACGCGGCAAGGTCAGACGAACCGATTTCCGACAACGCAGTCATTCCTGAAGTAATCGATGCGAATACGTTGTCGAAGAGACCGCCATCAGATAACTGATAGAGGAATTTGGATGAATTGGTCGTTGTGAGTGTCTGGTAGCTGTGCCACTGAGCTGGCGTTGCATAGTAATCTGTTGTGACGTTATTGTAGAACGTCACTGCCTTAGTCTTAGTAAATATTGTGTCGCCCCGGTACGATGAGAAGTATTTTGCAAAGAGAAGACCATTTGTTGAGGATGGACCCGAAGGAACCGCAACCGAGTCAGTAACAAGCACCCAGTACTGCTGTGTGCTCGGGAAAGACTGATCCATCAGGGTTATGTTTGTCCAGCCTGTGTATGGTGATGTCGCCGGATATCCAATTACATGAAGATAATCCGTTGTATATTCAAGCACCCAGTTACCACTTGTGTAGAATGCCGCATTACCGTTCAGAACATAGTGCAAGTCCTGCAGCCAGCTTGTAGACTCGAGTCCGGGAACGCTGTACTTCACAAAAGTGAAAAATGCGGAGTTGGTCTCATTGAGCACATGCTGCACGGCTGGGGTGCTTATATTCAAAATGCCATACATCAGCTGATCATACATTGTCCCTCCGCCGTATGCCAGGAATGTGTTTTCCCACAAATTGAGCTGATCCCAGCCACCGTCACCGCCTGGCAGTACCCATGCATTAACTCCATGGCTGCCGAGCGCAATCGTATCATTCAGCAGCACTGTTATGTTGTTGGGAATCGGGAGATTGTATTGTTTCAGGACCTGCGGGTTGAAAAAGAGCTGAGCACCCTGGTGAGCCGTTACAGGCAGCGAGAAGCTCACACCGTTAAAGGCACCAGCTTCCAGCACTGGTCTTACAGATGTGTTAAACAGATTCTGCTTAACATAACTGGTCATGTTGACAAAATCGCTCGCTCCGGCTGGCGCTGCCTCCACATAGCTGAGCATTTCCGGGCCATAGTGAGTCTGGAATGTGTTAGGCGGACTGCCTGCTTTGATAAGGGTTAGAATAGCATATTTTGCATTGGTGCCACCAGCACCGGGACTAACTGTCGGAACAGCGGTGTACTGTGGATATGCCTGATGAAATGCAGTTGTAAGATTCTGCAAAGCTCTGCCGCTTGTCGGGCCCCACCACGTATAGAAATATATGTTTCCGCTTGAAGCTTTCGGCTTGTTGAGCACAGTTGCTGCTGTTGCACCTATTACTACAAGGACAATCAAAACAACAACGACTGTCAAGAGCATTTTCCTCTTTGAGGCACTGTTAGATCCATGACTATCTGATTGCGCCATTTAGAGATTCCCCTTCTCACTTCCTGCCAGGGCTACAAGCTATATGAATATTTCCTGGAATCGTTGAACTTATTTGCAGCACGTCCGCGTACGCCCGGCACTATGCTGAAAAGACTGCCGGCATGCACCTCATTGTTGACCTGAGACCGCCCTATTCCATATCTGGCAGTTGTCACATACAAGGTATCTAAATTCCTGCCGCCAAATGTGCACGACGAAACTTGCGAGGCGGGAACAGAAATCTCTTCGAGTAACCTCCCCTCGGGTTCCCATCGCGAAATTCTTGAACCGCCCCACTGTGCTACCCATATATTGCCTTCGCAGTCAACTGTGATACCATCCGGAAAACCATTTCCTTCAGGAATCGTTATTGCTACTCTCTTTCTGGAAATTGTGCCGCCGTCCAAATCGAAATCGTATGCAAATATCCGGCGAGTGGGTGAATCAACATGATACATTGTCTCATTTCCGGGAGACCAGTCAATGCCGTTTGATACCGTCAGACCGCTGCACATTTTCTTGATGGACAAATCGGCAGATAATCTGTAAAGGCTACCCGATTGTCTTTCTTCCTTCATATCCATAGAGCCAACCCAGAAACGGCCTGCAGGATCGCACTTGCCGTCGTTGAACCTGTTTCCAGCCATTCGTTGCTCCGCCGATATCACTTTCTCCATTTTGTGTTCCGGACGCCACTTGTATATCGCATGACCCTTTGTTATCAGGAAATCTCCCCTGATCGTGGGTGTTACGGAACTAACGTACTTTCCAACAGCGAATGTTTCATTCTTGTGCGTAGCCGGATCATATCTGTGAATCTTTCCTTCGACTATGTCCAGCCAGTATAATCTGTTCTGCCGCACATCCCAAAGCGGGCCCTCACCCAAAGTTGACCTTGAATCCAGTTCAAGCCGAATCATTTTCCATCACCGGCAACTGAATATGAGCCCGAATATTACAATCTGTGTTGAATAACACAGCTATTGCACGATGAATTGTCGGCAGACCTTTAAGCACAGGGTGATTGTTAAGAACACGTTTGACGGACTCAAACTTTCCATCACAATATCTTCTCTCCGGGCCTGGAAAGTCATCACGCAGATACTTTTGAAACGCCGATGAATCGCACATTTCTGAAGTTTCGCTGGATACGATAACCAGCATAGCGTACGCAAGCAGAGTGAAAGAGGGGGAGAGGCAATTCGTGCATATGTTGCAGTTCCAGCTGCCTCAAGGGCCCGGAAATTGAGACCCCGCATCTCATAAGGCGCTCAGAGAGTCGGGAAATGCTATACGCAGTGATCGGATGCATATTCGTCGTAGCTGCAAGCTGCTGCAAAGATTTTTAATTCTTGTTAGTCTAGCTGCTTATGATGAAAAATGGATAACGAAATTAGAAATGTAATAATTATCGGGTCGGGACCTGCAGGACTCACTGCTGCAATATATGCGTCACGTGCACTTCTGAAACCACTGGTTGTGGCAGGCAGAACACCAGGCGGCCAGCTGATGATCACAAGCGATGTCGAAAACTATCCGGGTTTTCCCGAAGGCATACTTGGTCCGGATCTGATGGTGAAAATGAGAGAACAGGCCGCGAGGTTCGGCACCGATTTCGTTGACGATGATGTTACATCGGTTGATTTCAGAGTGAGACCGTTCTCGATATCGGTGGGCGATGAAAAATATCTTGCAAAGTCGGTCATAATTGCAACCGGTGCCAGCGCACTCTGGCTTAATCTGGAATCGGAAAAGAAGTACATGGGAAAAGGCGTATCAGGCTGCGCTACATGTGACGGCGCGTTCTTCAAGAACGTCCACGTAGCAGTTGCAGGTGGTGGCGATTCAGCAATGGAAGAAGCACTCTTTCTGACGAGGTATGCTTCGCACGTTACGGTAATACACAGGAGGGAGAAGTTGCGGGCTTCACCATTCATGCAGAAAAAAGCCTTCGAGAATGAGAAGATATCATTCGAGTGGAATAGTGAAGTGAATGATATAGTGGGCGAGAAGACGGTCACAGGCGTAGTCATCAGAAATGTAGTCACAAATGAGGTGAAGACTCTTCCGGTTGGTGGACTCTTTGTTGCAATCGGACACATGCCAAATACCGGGGTATTCAGAGGACAGCTGCCGCTTGATGAAAAAGGATACATTATCATCCATGACGGCAGCAGGACCGGGGTCGAGGGAGTTTTCGCTTCCGGTGACGTACATGACCACCGGTACAGGCAGGCTGTAACTGCAGCAGGTATGGGCTGTGTTTCTGCGCTCGATGTTCAGAAATTCCTGGAAAGTGCCCGCTGAAGTCTTCAGGCGCTCAGAGGGAGCAGGAGTGTCAGGAAAGTCATCAGCCTGCCATCCACGTCCAGTGTTCCGATAGATGCATTTCCACCATATCTCTTTATGAGGATCATCACAGCCATCATGTCTACATTACCCCTCAGCAGCGTGTCCATATCATCGACATGAGACATGACACGGGGTATCTTGTGCTTCGGAATCCCCTCCGGCGATATTGTAATGACTGCAGACTTCTGCAGTGCCATCTCCTCCTTAACGTCAACTTCAAAA
>DAHXLZ010000227.1 GCA_027365715.1 Methanomassiliicoccales archaeon
CCGGCCACAGAATTGTTTCGTGACATCCTCTCCGCCCTGAAGGACGGAGCTTCCTGAAGGGAATTCGGATTCTGCAGGTGATACGTGCCACTTACAATCTGATCGAAGCATTGCATATCAGTTCCATGCCTGGGCGATCCAACGGTTCATGTCCGCCACAGGGATGGATGTGAACAGCTGTCCTCCATTTTCTTTCACCCGATGGACAATCCGGCAACGAATGAAGTATCGCACAGGAATAATCCTCATCGGTCGGGAACGCCTGTCGTATCAACAATATAGAGGAAGTGCGTTACATAGAAGACAGGAGCGTTCCTCCACTATCATGGATTGCGGCATCCGAAAACGACATGGCATCATGATGTTATGATTCGCAGACAGGCTGAAGAGAAGGCACTGAAGAAGATCGGCATTGCATTCAAGTGCCTCGAGGAAGGGGATTACGTTGAATCGGACAGATTGTTCCGTGTCTCGGAAATTTATTATGGCCAGGCTCTGGTTGCCTTCCACGAGAAACGCTATGAGAGGGCCATAAACAAATCCATCAAGTCGCTGAACGCCGGAAGCAGCGAAGGAGGGGAACTCGAAGACACTCTCATTGCCTTGTCGGTGATAAAGAAAAGCAGGGATGCGTTAATCTCCGATTCGAAAGATACTGTGAGACAAAGGCTGCTGGACGAGGCGGATTTCGTACTCGCATCGTTCGGCAGTGACAGGCTTTCCAGGGCGCGCGAATACGTGAGGAAGAATGCGGACGCTCACCCTTCCGTGTTCGGTCCTCTTTGTGACAGACGTTCCAACATACCCATGAGCGAGAGGCTTCTCGTTGGAGCTTTCACGCTGCTCGTAACCACCGAAAATTACCATCGTGCCGGGGAAATGGTCAGGACGGCATACACCGTCAGTGGCATACAGCATCCCGCATACACACTCCTGCTCTGCCCCATGTGTTTCCGGAAGACGATGGATGCGGACAGTGAACACCGCGACGATGCACTCCGCTTCAGAAAGATCGCGCTGAGTGAAGTTGATGACATTAAAGCCAGCCAGATGAAAAGCAGAGAGGAAAGCCTCATCTGCGCAGTCAGTCTCCTTAACTTTGCCCAGTCACCGGGAGTCGGCAGGGACAGGCAGATGAGGATGGCGACACTCGCCGGTGAGCTTATCGACGGTTGCTCAGTTCTTCCATCCCTCAGGAAAAAGAGTATCAGGGGTGTTGAGACCGATTTCAAATCCTGCCTCCTGTTTCTCAGGGGGAGACAGTATGACCTCCTCCATCAGCCTGAAAAAGCCAATGAATATTACGGTCTGTGCGCCAGATCAGGTTTTTCGTCGTGGAGTTACAGCGCCCGCGACACCATCGAACAGGTTGAGCGTGAACAGAAGGAAAAATCCAGGGTGTCGGATGCCGGTGAGCTGAGAAGAAGGGCGGTCGAAGCAAGAAACGGGAACAGTACATCTGCCGAACTGGAGGTGCTTCTGCAGCTCCGTGACCTTGTTTCACTCAACGGGGAGGAAGAAACGAGGTTTAGGCTGCTGACTGTCATGACCGGCAGGGATCAGAGCGCCGCAGCTGTGATGGAGGCGCTGAAATACAATGCAGAGAACGCTGAACTGATCAATGTGGCCAACACAATTGCAAGAAGGCTTGCAGAGGATGGGGAGTTGAAAGATTTCCTTCTGCTCTCGAGCAGGATAATAACTCATGTCAGGCAGGACAGTGAATTTCAGGAGCTCTTTGCGAAAACGCTTGAGCGTTCGGGCAGGATCAGGGCAGCGTCAAGGACTTATCTGCAGATGTCCGAATCTGACTGCTCTTTTCTGCCGGAGGCGATCAGATGCTGCAGAATCTGTGGCGACAGAAAGAAAGCGCTCTTTCTGCTCAGTTCATGGCAGCCGGGCCTGTGCGGACACGCCCGGCACAGGATGCTCCTTTATCTGGAGGCGCACCAGCTCAGGAATCCGGATCTTGCGGTCATGATGGCGGAAGCATGGCTCGACAGCGAGCCGGAGAACGCGGATGCTCATAACGCCCTGAAAAACGCAAAGCTCGCGCTCTACGAGACCGGCAGGGAGCTGATGAGGGCCATGGAGAAGAGCGCAACAGAGGCGTCCAGCAGGGGCGAATGGGGGGAGGCAGCCAGGCTCCTGGGTGAGGCAGACATGCGTTTCCTGTCCCATTCGGGCATATCGGTGCTGGCAGATGCGATGGAGCACACGGGACGGTACGACGGGGCTGTGCGTCTCCATCGCCTTCTCGGAGATCAGGGGAATATTGAGGCTTCCATGAGATGCAACCTGCTGCGGGAAAATTTTACCGAAGCCTACACAGACGCACTTACACTTTGCGCTCACAGATCAGCTGAGGCAAAGCCGGCGGGCGACGCTTCCGCCCTCTGTGCGCTTGCGCGCGGCGATTTCGGAACAGCCCTCAGGGATGCAAAGGCCCCCGGCATCCTCAGGCTGATAGCAGAAAAAGCAAGGCTCGGGGATGATCTGCTTTCAGAATATTCTGCACTCATCATGCTGTTGTCACGCGTCGCCGTTGACCGTGAAAGGCTTTCCGAGCTGGAAGGGATGCTGCCCATTGCGAAAAGGGCGCATCTCGATACCGGAGGCAGGCGCATTCTTCTCTGTGACACAAATGTAATGGTCTTCCTGGCCCTGAGGAAACTGGGCCGCAGCAGTCTGCTGGGATTCCTGCTTCACCCGCGCATGGTTGAAATCTTTGACCGTCTCTCGTCCGGCAGCATCGTTCCCGTTGTGCCCGGCGCGGTGAAGGCTGAATTCCTGGCGCTTGTCTCAAACCCGCCGGGGGAAGGAACGGAGGAGGAGATGAGCATGCTCCTCAATGTGGCCGACGAACTCATCGATGAAATGGACTTGCGGATGCTCGTAGGCACAGAGGCCGAAGTGAAACAGGAGCACATGGAAAAGGTCAGGAACTTCTTTTCCCTGCACTCACAGCATCTCAATCATCTCACCAGGGTGAAGGCGGAGAAGAATCCGCACATGGCCGCCAGAATAATGCTCAGAAGGGGATATGCAGCCAGTCGAAACGCAAGAAAGGATGAAGAACCGGCGGTCGAACCGGGCGACATACGGCTTCTCTCCGAAGCATTAAGCCTGTTTGAGATGCCGCTGCCCGGTTTCTCCTCTGTTGCCATACTGACAGAGGACAGGGACTTCAGGGATCTGAGGGATTCCATAAGAACGGCGTTCGGTATCGATGTTTACGGCTGAGTGCCGGTGCGCACAGGCAGTCTGACCCGGGCTGCTCGAAGTGGATGGAATGGAAGCACAGGGTCTGGAAATTACACCAGAATCTGTACACGCCCGCTCAATATGCTGATCTGGAGGTCGCTGCCATGTAAGAACAGTGAAAATACACAGATGCACATACATATACCTGCAGGAAGCAAGACAATCCGGCTGGAAAACTCTGCCTGCAGCTGGCTTAAAGCGGCAAAGAAACCTGGAGAAAGTTTCTCCGATGTAATCCACAGGCTGCCGGAGAAGGGAGAACATTCATCGCCGAACTCTCCCGCATTGTGAGCAGGGAGGCAGCAGATCAGGTTGCAGATGCGGTAATGCGGATGCGTTCAGAATATCTGAAAATACAGAAAAGGAGCAGGTGGAACGAAGGACGCAGACGGCATGGCTTATGTTCCGGATACATCGTCTGCAACAGAACTCATCCGATTCGACAGCGATGCAGTCAGGAAGGCGGCAGAACTGGATGGCAGGAGGGCAACGAAGCCGCTGCCTGCATCTGCACCCCATGAGATTGCTGCCGATCTCCTGTTCAGCCGTCCCGGATCGGAGGCCGCCGCAATTCGGAAACCTGCCGGAGAATTCCAGATTGGGCAGTTCGACGGACAGGCAGCACTGAAGGCTGCTGAAACCCGGGTTCGACAGGAATTTGAGCATGATCACGAGGTAATTTCACGTTCGAAAAGATTTCAGAAATCGATGTATCCACAGCACCCGCGGTCTAACCCCTTATGTCAGCCATAGGGGCACTGGTCACTTTTATTAGGAGGCCGTTCATTACACGGCACAATCAGGAGTGCGGAAACGTTGCCACAACTCAGTATCAGTCGTACGACTGCGGTAAGCGGTGAGACAGTTTTCAGCGCGAACACGACATGCACTGCCGTTCAGGCAGAAACCAGTGAGGGACGACGCGGAATGAAGATGCGCCTGCCTGCGATGCTCGCGGCATGCATAGCGATTCTCCTGCTTCTATCAGGCATATCCGCATTCGGCATCCCGGGCAATCATGCCGGTGTGCAGAAAGGAGTGTCCGCTCATTCGTCCGGCGTCCCGGGAAACGGCTGGTCCGGCGCAGGATCGGCCCCTGCCGCCAGTCAGCCAGGATCGCCTGTCCTTCAAAATGACCGGTTGCTTTCAGGAATGCTGTCCCGCGTTGGCAACGTGTCGGGTTTGCCCGGTTCCACACGTGGCGGCCCGTCGTTGAATTTTCCCGCATTAAGCCTGCCGGGTTCTTCGGCAGCGACACCTTACCAGGCGCTGCTGGACAACGTGACGTCCATGATCGCCAAAGGGCAGATTAAACAGTATTATGCATACATGCCCAACCTCCACCCGTCAAACGGGTTTGGCGTATCACCGCTCTACACCTCACAGCCGGCGCCTATGGGAATAGCGGATTACGGTCTGGGCGCCACCGGCAGCTACACCTACTACACATCCAGTTTCAACGGCACCGTGACACTGAACAGCTACTCGACCTACACACCCGGAAACATGGTTGAGGTAACGCCGAACATGTCCGGCATTCAGCTCAATACGGTGCTCGCAAACGTGACAGTCGGCGGTAACAGGACGGGAGTC
>DAHXLZ010000247.1 GCA_027365715.1 Methanomassiliicoccales archaeon
GGCAGAGAGCGGTACGGTTCCGGTTATGTCGAAAAAGTACTTTCCAGGGCAGCACAGGACGGCTTGAGCAATGAAGACACTGTCTCAACACTTTCTCAATTCACCGTAAACAGCATACTGTACAACCTGAAAAAGTACGGAAGAGGGGCCCATCCAATAATAATTGCCGGAGGAGGTGCGTACAACAGGTACCTCACGGAGGGGCTGCGTTCCGGTTTCGACGGCGGTGTGTTCACATCTGACGAATTCGGCATTGAGCCGGATATAAGGGAAGCTGTTGCTTTTGCGCTGCTGGGTTATCTCTCAATGAAACGAATGCCCGCAAACACAGCAGCAACCGGGGCTCAGAGATACATGCCTCTTGGCAGGGTGACAGTGGCAGGATTCTCGAAAGAGCTCACGCGCTGCCTGTGAAAGAATTGCGGGCACATTCCCCGGTCTTCAGTAAACTTCACGTCTGTCTGCCGCCGAGTGTCCGAGTGTGATTGTGATCGTGCATAGCTGCTGAACGGCTGCAGGATGCCCGCTGCCGGCCTGTTTTGCGCCGTGATGCACGACCGGAATCGTGCAAACACGAAGGAAACACATCCTTCCGGCTGTTTTTACAGTAAATCTGCACTTTAACGGCAACCCTCAGGACGGCAGTCTGACGGCATATGTGGAAAATCGTACATTCACGCTAATCGAATAAAGATGAAATTCACCATTTCTTTTTTACCCTGTGTCCGTCACAGAGCCTACGGCATAATTTAAATATTAATTAGACAATCAACACAAAATTATAGCACTGGTGGATGCTGGAGGAACGGGTTTCTTAGGATGGACAGGCAATATATCTTTGGTGGTATAAGTCATCAACAGGATGTTATCTGCCGTTATCCGGACCATGTCTTGCTAACAGCTCTCCCATTGTAATTCAAGGTGAAAGAGAATGAAAACAGATCTTAGTGGAAATGAAAACCAGCTTTCCGCTGGAAGAAAACCAAGAATGATTGCAGTAGCGCTTATTGTTTCAATGCTGCTTGCCGGTTCGCTCGTACTCGTCTTTGGTGCGACGCTGTCCGCCGCCAGCCCGGCAGCAACACATATCAGCAATACTACTCAGCATTACAACGTGTGGACTGTCAGTACGCCGACTGTGGTCAGCAACTCGACAATATACGCAGACAGCGTTGTGGTCACCAACACTGCATTGCTGACAGTCACAAACGTGAGTTCTGTTTTTGTCAATCTTACTGTGACGGTGCAGGATGGCGCAACGTTGAACTTCACTTCCAGCACCCTCATGTTCAATTCCTCTTCAACATCCGCCCTGTCGGTATTCTCCGGCTCCCAGCTTCAACTGTATGAATCCACAGTCAGTCATACTGCAAATCCGGCAGGCGGCCTGGTGGGCAACTCCTACAACATAGAGGCGAACAGCACCTCTGCATCCAGTCCCGCAAGGATCGACTCTGTTTCATCGAGCATCACACAGGTCACCAATATCGGGATACTGGCCAATGCAACTGGTCATTTTTACGGTACAACTGTGTATTCACACAGCAGCACCACTTCTGCAGGCCCTGTTTATAACCAGAGTGTCACTCTAGTGTTTTACAAGGGAACCGGTTCGCTGGTCAAATCAGTGGCAAGGGATGGTATACTTGGGGCAGTATACACATCAGGTGTTGTGTTTTCAGACAATGTAATAACCGAATCGGCTAATGCAAACAGCTCCTCCCTGGGCAGCTTTCTTCCACTCGTCTTTGCATATTCCTCACACATAACCGCCACCGGCAACAGCATTTCCGGTCCTCTCGGAGCAGGTATTATTCCACTCTATACGAATTACAGTTACATTTCCAACAACAGGATAGTCAACGAGTTCTTCGGCATCATACTGTATCTGTCACATGCAGACACACTTTACTCCAACACAATACTGAACAGTTCCATTTCCAGCTTCGGCCTCTATCCGTGGACCTACGGTATGAACACCAGTTATCTGGTCAACACTGTGTCAACCAATAATACAATAAATGGTCACCCCATCGATTATGTCGTAAACGGCAGCAACCTCGCGCTCTCAAACGCGGGCTACATAGCGCTTGTGAACAGCCACAATGTGACTGTCAGCGGCGGCAACCTGAGCACGAACATACAGTCGGGAATAATATACAACAGCTCCGGTGTTTCAGTCACAGGTATCTCGCAGGCGACCGGTGAGTACCTGAGCGGCCTGGGAATCTTCAACTCAAGTTCGGTTTCAATCTCAGACTCGAATTTCAGCGACTACTTCAGTTACACTGGTCATTCCACTTCCGCCCTCAGTGCCGAAAATGTTAACGGGCTCTCGATAACGAACACCACCGTCAATAACGTAAGCAGTCCTTATTACGCAGTTGATGCATACAACACAACCAATCTGGTAGTCGGCTATTCCAACATGTCGAACGACCACTATGGTGCACTTTCTTACAGCAGCAATTTCAACGGTCTGACGATAACACACAGCAAGATGACCGGTAACTACTACGGTGGTGTCGGTTACAATGGCATAACATATGCAAACAACGTAAGGCTGATTGATTCCAACTTCAGCAACGACAACTATGGTGGTGTCGGATATGGCGGACTGACTGGTCAGGGGAGCATTGCATACACAAACAACCTGACGATCATGAACTCCGTGTTCAGCAACGACTACTGGGGCGGCATAGGCTACCAGAGCATTGCGTACACAAACAACACGCTGATAGTCAACTCAACCTTCACAAATGACTATTATGGAGGCATAGGATACGCATCGAGCAATTATGCATTCTACTACTCGACAAACACCACAATCATGAACAGCAACTTCAGCAACGACTACTGGGGCGGTCTGGGCTTTTATCCTCTCAGGGATACGAGCAATCTGATTATAGCCAGCAGCAACTTCAGCAACGACTACCATGGTGGTCTGGGCTACTCCAGCAATGTTCATGTCAGCGGGCTGATAATCACCAATTCAACATTCTCCAACGACTACTATGGAGCGGTGGGCCAGGGCGGCATAACCGATTCAAACAATATTGTGATAGCCGGCAGCAACTTCAGCAACGACTACTATGGAGCGGTGGGCCAGGGCGGCCTGGGTTATTCAAACAACATATGGATCACTTCATCAGCATTCAACAATGACACATATGGTCTGGCAGGTTCTGCGGGCCTGTACGATGTGTTCAACTTCCACATCGCCAACGACAAATTTACAAATGGCCTGTACGGTATCGATGGAATTGGTTACAGTTCCGGTGTGTATATTCAGGGCTCAGTGTTCAGCAACGATACCAGCGGCGGCATAACCAGCATAATCTATTCCAGCAACGTCGCAATAACAGGCTCAACATTCACAAATGATTCAGCAGGCGGCATAACCAGCATAACCCATTCCAGCAACGTCGCAATAACAGGCTCAACATTCACAAATGACTATTATGGAGGCATATCCGCCGTCAGTTATGTATCCGGCATGATTGTGTCGTCATCAGTACTGTCCAATGACTACTACGGAGGCATTAACTCAATCGGCTACTCCAGCACAATAATGGTTGCAAACTCAACACTCAGCAACGACTACAATGGCGGCATCGCTTCACTAACAGTCAGCAATCTTGATGTTGCAAACTCAACACTCAGCAACGACTACAGTGGTCCGCTTGTGATCGGTTCTTACTCATTCGTGTTCATCAACAATTCGATGATGACAGGAAACGAGCTTGGCCTTACCATCGGTCAGGGTTCCAATGCCCTGATAGAAAACAGCATCATCAGCGGTGTCATCTACACGCTGTCCATGACCTATGCCACTGTTGTTGTTTACAACAGTACAGTCAATACCAACAACACGCAGTTTTCCGGAAATATGTTCCTGGAGGCACAGATGACAAGGGTGCTTGTGCTTGATGCTGCCGGCAGTCCCCTGTCAGGCGTAAACGTTGCTGTTTATTCAGCCGGCAGCCAGGTATTTTCAGGCACAACGAACAGTGCCGGCTACACGCCATTCTTCCTCGCATACTCGTACGAGATGTCGTCCGGCTTTACCGGCGTGCCTCAGACGTTTGTTTATGCGTCGCTCGCACCATACGTTTTCAGCAACAGTTACACATTCACAGTTTCCAATGTGCCGATGACCACACTGACAGTCAAGGCCGTGTCCGGAGTCTCCAGACCTTCAGCACCGACGAACGTGGCAGCAGTTGCAGGCAACGGCTTCATACATGTAACGTGGCTGCCGCCATCCAGTTCCGGCTCTTCGTCAATAACCGGCTACACTGTCACACTCACGTGGTCCGGCGGTTCGATGTCCACAAATGTGACCGCAAACATACTCGGCGTCAACTTTACCTCACTCACAAACGGCGTCACATACTCCGTGACTGTCAGCGCGACGACATCTCTTGGCACTGGACCCGCGAGCACACCTGTGACCGCAACTCCAATGACAGCACCCGCAGCACCTGTTCTCCTGACAGTGAAGCTTTCAGGCAGCCAGGCAACGCTCACCTGGGCCGCGGTGGCTGGAGCCACATCCTATGAAGTACTGATGGGCACATCGCCATCCCAGATGTCCGTTATTGCGACTGTGAACTCCACTTCGTACAAGGTCACAGGGCTGAACCCGGGCAACACGTATTACTTCAGCATTAAGGCGGTCAACAGCGCAGGAGCTGGCCAGACATCGAACGTCATGTCCCTTTCCACGCAGGCATCTTCGGCCCAGCAGTTCGCGGACTACGCGCCCGGCATTTCTCTGATAATCATTGCGATAGCGTCAATTGGAGCAGTAGGCGCCGGAGCCTACATCTATCTTCAGAGAAGGAAGAAGAAACTCTGAGCAGAAGGTGTGACCGGAACACAAACCTCTTCTCAAACAATTTCTATTTTTCATTTTTGTGTCTGTTCTCAGCGCCCGCATTTTCGGATGCCTGGCCGGAGACGGTCTCCCGCCGGGCTCCGTGCATCCATCTCACCGGCAGTCGATCACCATTACAGCAGGATGTTTCAAGCACACTCCCGGAATATGCCGGTCACCATTTCTGCAAATGATAGCGGCTCAAGAAATTCTTTAATAAGCATTGACACTTAGGGTGCGGATGTGGTGCGGGTTGGTTGAATTGGCAGGAGCGGATTGAATTGCCGGACAGCCGCTCCGCATTGAATCATGATGCACGTGACATGCCGGGTGAAAGCCACACTCATTCGGATGAGATAAGGAAAAGAGTGTGGCTCGAAGTGATTCACGGCGAGCCGTCGACAATGAAGCTCCATGCATACTGCTCAATCTGTGGCTGCATACGGCAGATGAATGGACAGGGGAAACAGCCAGCCCATTTCATAGAAGGACTTTCAAAGCTCATAGCGGCGCTGCCAAAAAGAGCAAGGCTGGTCGAGGTGCAGGCAAGACTCATTGTCAAAGGAATTGAGGCCGATGAAACGCTCTCCGACCCATATTCATCACCGTATTCTCTGCAAATTGAACGTTACGTTGAAATTATCAGGGGTCACAGGCCGGACATAGATGAGGATCTAATTCTGAGGAGCCTCTCACACGAGCATGGGAAGAGAAACAGTGCACGCAAGGATGAGGCGGACATGGCTGCCGGAGGCAGCCGCACACCGTACGAGAGGTAGAATCATTTGACATGCAACGGACACGATTCATCAATTTCCGGCGATACTGCAAGTGTATCAGCACCCTTGCAGGAAGGTGGGTAGATTATGGACGTTTTCAGTCAGGGCCAGATGGAAAGGATGGAAACCGCTTTCCTTCCCGCGCCGGCACTTGAAAATGAAAAACCAGCCGGCATTTCACTGACAATACCTGCTTACAACGAGGAAGACAGAATTGCTGGCGCACTGGATTCCTATCTTCCGGTGTTAAAGGCCACAGGAATTCCTTACGAGGTGAATGTCGTCATTGACGGCAATGACAGGACCGATCTTGTGGCTGGTGCCTATTCTGGTATGGGAGTATCGGTACACAAATATGCTCGCAAACTTGGAAAGGGGGGAGCGATATTTGCCGGAATGCGACTGGCCAGGTACAGCATCACCGGATATGTCGATGCAGACGGCAGCCTGTCGCCAGAGAGCCTTGCTGAAATCATACGGCTGGCCAGAGATTATGACTGCGTCGTTGGCTCGCGGTGGGTTACCGGCAGCGTCTGGGACAGGAAGGAGCCGGTGTTCAACCGTGTGGCGAGCAGATTTTTCAATCTTCTTGTAAGGGGCATGCTTGGCGTCCCAATCAGGGATACACAGTGCGGCGTGAAGTTCTTTCGCACGAGTCTCGTCACCGATCTGCTGTCAAAGACAGTCGTCACTAACAGGACATTCGACATCGACCTGCTGTATCACGCCAGACGGGACGGGAAGCGGATGGCTGAAGTTCCGGTCAGGTGGTCTCACGACGATCGGACAAGGATGCCCATATTCCGCGTCATACCGATTATGTTTGTAACCCTCATCGGCATAAGGGTTATGAATCTGCCGCTGAGGCGGTACGTGCCCAGAGCTGCAGTGGATTTTTTCATCCGCAGATTCGCGAGTGACTGATTTTGCAGTCCTTTCATTTCCGGTGCCTCGAATTTTCAAAAGGGAGAGCCGGCGGCATCAGCGCCGGTCTGAATTGCCGCACCTTTCCTTTCACCTCCTCCGGATACGATACTGTTTACAGGCAGACGGTGGAGTCGCCGAAAGCCTGCCGGATGCGATCTGGCGTCGCATTTGTCAGGATAATTCCAGCGGTGGTCTTTGCTGTTGGCTACCCGGAAACACATTCGCCTGTGATGTGAAAGATCTCGGGCTGCTTAATTTATGCGCAGGGGCATGGGAATCGTGTTTGCCGGAGATGCAGTGGTGATTAAGCGCGGGAAACAGTAACCGTCAGAGGCTTTTACACACGATTTGGACATTGCGGGAAAATCCACTGAAAAGATAATGCCTCTGCAGCCTTCGCTGATTCTTCCAGGAAACTGCATGTCACTGAAGCGTGAGAACAGGAAAGTCCATCCGCCTGATGCTTCCGGCATTCGCACATAGGCGATTGATTTCCCGGGACTGCGGTGAACCGTTTAAGCCGTTGACGGCCGATGATGCAGCGCCAGCGTCAGTTCGGACCTCTTCCTGCCTTAGCCGCGCAATCCGGTTAGAGCAGTTTCTTCATTGCCGGATGCTGCAGATTTTGCCAATGTATTTATATGATATGATAGTCAACCACTTAACTAATATGGTTGAGTACAAGTGGGTAGCGCTATCCAACACAACACTTGGCGTAATGATGGCAATGATCAACAGCACCATCATTCTGATTTCACTCCCTGCTATTTTCAGAGGCATTGGCATAAATCCGCTATCGTCGTTCCAGTACCTTCTCTGGTTGCTGTTCGGCTACAACATCGTTACCGCGACACTCCTTGTCAGTTTCGGCAGGCTGTCTGATATTTTCGGCCGTGTAAGACTGTACAATCTCGGTTTCGCCGTCTTCACTGTGGCTTCAATAGCACTCTATCTGACGCCGGGTAGAGGGGATGCTGCCGCCGATTACATGATATTTTTCAGGATTATTCAGGGCATCGGCGCCGCATTTCTGTTTTCCAACAGCGCGGCAATTCTGACCGATGCCTTCCCCCATACTGAAAGAGGCAAGGCGCTCGGCGTTAATCAGATAGCCGCTCTCGCAGGCTCCCTTGTCGGTTTAATTCTCGGCGGTGTTCTGGCAACTTTTGACTGGCGTTATGTGTTCCTGGTCAGTGTGCCGTTCGGTATCTTCGGGACGCTCTGGTCATATTACAGGCTGAAGGAACTCGTCATGCCGGCGGGGAAAAGCAGGATTGACATCGCAGGCAATTCCACCTTCGCGGGAGGGCTCACCCTTCTTCTGATTGGTGTAACCTACGGTCTTGTGCCGTACGGGAAGCTCAGTATGGGATGGTCGAGCCCCTGGGTTGTTTCATCAATTGCCGCGGGCATCATTCTGCTCATTATTTTCCCTGTTGTTGAATTGAAAGTGGAGCAGCCGATGTTCAACCTCCGGCTTTTCAGGAGAAGAATTTTCGCTGCTGCAAATTTTGCAGGCATTCTTGGTGCAATCGCCAGAGGCGGCATGATGATTATGCTCATCATACTGCTTCAGGGCATATGGCTTCCGCTGCACGGCTACAGCTACGCTTCTACACCGTTCTGGGCAGGTGTCTACATGATACCTATGATGGCCGGTTTCATCATCATGGCTCCATTGAGCGGGTGGCTGTCTGACCGCCACGGCGCGAGGATCCTTTCAACAGCAGGCATGATAATTGCATCCATTTCGTTCGTCCTCTTCCTGTTTCTCCCATATGACTTTCAGTACTGGCAGTTTGCCATACTCCTCCTGGCACAGGGGATTGGAATGGGCATGTTTGCGGCTCCAAACACGGCATCCATCATGAATTCAGTTCCACCTGATCAGAGAGGTGCCGCGTCAGGCATGAGGGCAACCCTTCAGAACTCCGGTCAGACAGTGAGTCTCGCACTCTTCTTCATCATCATAATCGATTCACTCTCCTCATCCCTTCCTGCAGCTCTTTCTTCCGCCCTGAATTCCAGCGGCGCACCGCCGCAACTTGCTGCGTCAATAAGTTCCATCCCTCCAACGGGTGCACTGTTTTCCGCCTTCCTTGGAATCAACCCGGTGCTGGCCATACTGAATACATATCCGTCGCTCAGTTCGGCCCTCTCAACCCGGACATACGCCTTGCTTACGAGCAAACAGTGGTTCCCGTCTGTCATCGCACTGCCATTCATGAGTGCACTCCATCTGGCGTTCCTGATCAGTGCCGTGCTATCCGTGACTGCAGCAGTCGTCTCACTTCTCAGGGGAAAGGTCTACATCTACGACCTTGAAGAGAATAAGGAAAGTTCTACCGGCGGTTCTGCCGCTCCGCCGCCGCAACCTGTCCGGAAAAGAGCTATAGGGGCCGGACGCGGTACTGTGAAATCGGAACCGGATGAGGGACGTGCAATTAACGATGAGCACACGGAAAGCGGAGATGCTGACCTGTCCGGGATGCAGGGAGGTTCGAAGTAACATATGACCGGCGATCAAAGAGCGCTGAGTGCCTGGGCTAAGCTGATTGACGTTGCAAGGATGATGAGGAGGGAATTTGATCAGGGTTTTCGCAATTTTGGTATTTCCTATGTTGAATTCAAAATACTCTCACTTCTTGAAAGCAGGGGGCCAATGACCATGGTTAACATAGCCGATGAGCTGATAATGACAAAGGCAGGCGTCACCTTGCTTACCGACAGGCTGGAGGGAAGGAAACTCGTTGCGAGGGCAAGAAAGGAGGGGGACAGGCGCCTCATATACGTCGCAACGACAGCGAACGGCAGGGAACTGTTCAAAAGGGCCAATGCACACTACCTCAGTATGGTCGGGTCAAAGTTTGATGTCCTGAACGATGAAGACATAACACAGCTCATCGAAATAATGAAAAAAATGAATGCTGCGGTCAAAACTGAAGGCAGCCCGGCGGCTGTCACTGTCGCTGCATCAAAGGCTCATTGAGGCAGGTGTGAAATCGAATTCCCCATCTGTCACCGGATTGTGGCCTTTACATACTCTCCGAAGAGCGGTGTAAATAAACTGTAATTGCCCCGTCCGACTTTGCGTACGCAATCCTTGTTAACCAGTCGATCCAAAGCCATCCACACTGTTTTCAACGGAACATCGCAAATGCGACTCACCGATTTCGGCGTGGACGGTCCATCCAGCTTTGCAAGACCGGCCAGTATTTCCCTTTCCCTGGGGCTTGCAGCATCAAACCTCTCTCTGAAAAGCTGAACTGAGAGTCTGGACATCACCACCGGAACGATGCTGTCAAAGACCCTTGCATCTAGATTCTTTTCGCCTGTTTCAAAAGCAAAGAATCCAAAGGTCTGGACGACATATGGATGCCCCCCACTTTTTTCATAAACTTTCTGGACCGCATCGCTCTTGAATTTGCGCTGGAATGCTTCCATCGGCCTTTCCAGTATTTCTCGCGTCTCATCCAGCACCATTTCCTTAATTTCCAGTGGAAGAAAGAACCTTTCCATCGGGGAGTGAATTTCCCTGATGCCTCTGAAAAGGTCCAATTTACCGGCCACGACCAGCATGTAATTCAATATTCTCGGCAAGAATGAAAGCGTCGAGTAGAACCAGGAAGTTCTTCCAGAACTACTCACTGAACGTCTCGATAATGGGTTCGGGCGTATCAGTGCAGAGGCAGGGAGGAGTTTCACTCCTGCAGGATG
>DAHXLZ010000272.1 GCA_027365715.1 Methanomassiliicoccales archaeon
TTATGTGAAGCGCGCACTCCTCACCATCGGTAACGACAATGCTGTTGACTTCATCGCGCGACCGCACTTCGCCGAAGAGATGGTCACCCATTTCCATAGACATGGCGAAAGTTTCCTTCGCAAAACGGTACATACTCGACAACATTAGCTACCTCTATCCATACACTTCAAAAGAGATTAAAGTTGTCTGTTCATCCCCCTCTGCAGTCATGGCGCTCAGACATGATTATCTGAGTGTCGTGGATGATGAAAGGTCAAGAGCGCTTTCACGCTCAGTTATCGACATAACAGAGCTGCTTTTTGATATTATGAAGAGAGGAGAATTCAGACTGAAGATTGAGCCGTTTTGTGGAACAATCTACTATTTTCCCTCGTGTCATTCAAGAGCTCTCGGAAACGATGTGAAAATGCTTGAGATTCTTCAGCTCATACCAGGGGCGGAAGTAAAGAAACTTGAGGGAGGATGCTGCGGAGCCGGTGGAAGTTACAGTTTTGCGAAGGAAACTTTCGCCATGTCTATGGAAATGGGTGACCATCTCTTCGGCGAAGTGCGGTCGCGCGATGAAGTCAACAGCATTGTCGTTACCGATGGTGAGGAGTGCGCGCTTCACATAATGCAGGGAACAGGGGTCGAGGCAGATCTCCCCATAACGCTGCTTTCAAGACTTGCGGGTTTCAGTATGGTCCGCATAAAAAGGAAAAGGAAGTGAGGCACATTCTTAACTTGCTGATGTGTCTGGGATTCAGGTGTCACAATTCATCTCATTATGGAGGGATTGACGGATGGTCAGAGTCGCAGTGTATATAGACAGAGACAACACAATAATCGAAGACGGCCCATACTGCAGTTCGCGTGAGAAGGTCAGGCTGATGAAGGGCGCAGCAGAAGGCATAAGAAAACTGAATATTGCAGGAATACCGGTCATAGTCATCACCAACCAGTCCGGAATAGGAAGGGGATACTTCACGCTGGAACAGATGAATGAAGTCAACCTGGAGATGGAACGTCAGCTTTCCCTGAATGATGCGCACATCGATGCCCTGTTCTACTGTCCGCATACACCGGAAGATGCGTGCGTCTGCAGGAAGCCTGCAACAGGACTCATTGAATCGGCAAGAGCTGAATTTCATACGGAAAATGAATTTGTGATAGGCGACAGGGATGATATAGACGGTGAACTGGCAAGAAGGGCGGGGTTAAGATATGCCATCGTTGGCGAAAGGACATTGCAGGAAATAGTTGATGACTATCTGGAAACCGCTGTGCATGAGAGTCGATGAAGAAGTGTCTAACCGATGTCCTGTGACAGGCTGGTATTCATCCTGAAATGTGATTCCGGAACGCTGATTTCAAACCGCACGCCGCTGCCATATTCCCCTCTTTCTGTGATGGTAATACCAAGGAGAAAGAGTATCTGCCTTATCAGGAAGAGTGCGTGGGGCCTCTCCTCTTCAGACGGAGGTGAAAACAACTTCGATCTGTGCATTGGATCAATGCCCTGACCGTCATCGCTGTAAATTACCTTCAGGGCATCAACTTCGAATTCGCAGCTGATGTTTATGTTTCGAACATGTTTTCCGTGCCTAATCGAATTGTAAGCGAGATTGTAAAACACCATTGGGAGCAGGGGGTCGGACCGCAATTCGATGTTATCGCAGCTGACATTTGTGTTTACGCCATCAATGGGAAGATCGGATATTCCCGAGTGTATGATATCACTGAGTTTACGCCATTCATCCACCACAGGGTTTGGGGTGATGCCCCCCATATTTCTGACGTATTTTGACATTTCCTGAATTATCGCCGACATTCTGGCGATATTATTATTTCGCACTTCCGTGCTTTCGTCCCTGATGCACAGCTCCAGATATGAGGAAAGGGCAGTGATGTGATTCTGAAGATCATGTCTCACCATCCCATAGGACAGTTCAAAACGCTGGAGCATTGCCGGATAGCTGCGGAGTATTTCCTCGTCAGTCCTCTTCCTGTCAATAACCATGACTGCCAGATATTCGGGTTTATCGAAATTAAGCCGCCGCAGAATAACTTCTGCCTGATCATTCTCCTGAAGTCGCAGAAGCGCTTTTCCCCGGAATTCACCTTTTTCCAAAAATCTCCTGAGAATTTCAGTGGACTGAGTTTCGTCAAAAAGACTCGAAATCACAAAATAAATGTCGACAGTTGAGCTCAATTTATCTGCAGTATAAAAAATATTCCTGGCTGGACCGTTCATGTATGAAAGTTCGGGAGACGGAACTCCCTCCCTCTGAATGAAGAGCATCACCGGCAAATTATAAGAATCTGCAAAGAGTCTCAATGAATCTGCACGAAATTCAATGTCCGACACATTGTCGCTCAATCCGCCTATTAACGCCAATTACAGCAACCTCCTCCGACCGCTCCATCACACTGAATAGAGCAGTGGTAGCTAATGTAACTTTTCATGCCTCATCTGCTAAAAAGACATTTTTGAATGAAAAGCAGGAAGGAAATGTGCATACATAACGGAGTGTCGGCACCATGTGCCGGTGTCAGGATTACTAAACTGGCGACTTTCACAATTCCTGTTGACATGATAAAGTATCCGTGGTCAATGAAGCACCTGGTTGCATCTGATGACTCGTCTGCAGACAGTGAAAGTCACATACACACCATCAGATTTTGAACGATCTGACATCCTCTCAGACCCGAAGACCGGGAATGCACTCGCCATTCTTTCAAATGTAGCAGCCAATGAGTCGAAAATCAGGATAAACGGAACAAACAGAGCAAAATGTTTAGACATTGCCGTTTCTAATCACAAATAGGGCCAATTAAGCGTTATTCCTCTGCGGGAACCTGCTAAAACTGCGAGTCTGAGCTGCAGGTCATCCTTCCAGATATCTGAAGAAGACGGTTGCGCCACCAGGCAGGAAAGAGGTTTTACCGTTTGACACCATCAGAGTTTTGTGGATGAAGAAAGGAAGCGATTGAGACTTTCATTTGACGCCGATCCGGAAACATATGATTTAGCCAGACCTGGTTATCCAGAGCAGCTGTATGATGACATTGTGTTCTGGTGCAGACTTGGAAATGGTTCTAAACTGCTTGAAATAGGCTGCGGAACAGGAAAGGCGACTATTGCATTCGCAGAAAGAGGTTATTCTGTTGATGCCGTTGAAGCGGGTGAACAGATGTCGCGTTTCACTGCAGGCATAACCGCAGGTCACCGCGTGAAGGTAGTGAACGTGGCATTCGAAGACTGGGAAGCGCCCAGTTCATTCTACGACCTGGCGTTTGCCGCCACATCGTTTCACTGGACCGATCAGCGGGTATCATTGATGAAGGTTCACAGAGCAATCAGAGGAGAAGGTCATTTTGCTGCATTCTGGCATTCACATATTGTGACGGACAGGACCAGCGATGCTTTCGGCGCTCTCCAGAAGGTATACGAGGAAAGGGCACCACCTATTGCGTCTGTCACATTTCGCAAGCAGGTGGAAAAATCTTCTCCTGAATTTCACTCCATGCTTTCGGAATCCGGCCTCTTTGAAGACATACACCACAGGAAATACCACTTCACGAAGTCTTATGATGCGGATGCGTACATCAGGCTCCTGTCAACGTACTCTGACCACATCACGCTGGAGGGAGGAATGAAAAAGGATCTCTTTTCTGAAATCGGGAAAGTAATAGACGGGATGCCGGGGGGAACAATAATCAAGGAATACGAGACAGTACTCTACACTGCGAAGAAGATAGAGGGAGTGTGATCAATGGCTCTGGTCAACAGTGCTGAAGTGAAGCTGTCCAGCGGCAGAAGCTTTGCATTGATAGATCTGACGGGCGCGTGGATAAAAAACCTCGTGCTTGACGGTGAAAAAATACTGAAGGATAGCGTGGATGGAAAACGCACGCACGGGGGTGCCTGCAGTCTGATACCTTTTGCAGGGAGAGTGAGGAACGCAGCATACAGATTTGACGGAATAGATTACACGCTTACGAAGAATGACGGGAACAACAGCATTCACGGCTTCATACGCGACGTTCCATTCAACTGTCTTCAGGGAGACGGTGAAAACAATGCCACATTTTCCGCCGAAGCTTCAAATGGCGGATATCCAACACAGATTGAAGTTTCAATCTCGATGCATTTGGAAGACTCACGATTCAAAACAGCTTACAGAGTGAGAAACACGGGCGAGAAACGGGCTCCTCTGGTCATAGGATGTCACCCATACTTTCTCGCCGGCAGCCCTTGCAGACTCCTTCACAACAGCCAGCTGGAAAGACTCGTGTTCACAGACCAGTACTTTCCTGATGGAACAGTGGCGAATGCGGACTTCGACTCGGTCAAAGACTTGGGCGAACTGAAATTAGACAGCTGTTTCAGGAATGGGGGAACACTCACATTTATTGATAATGAGAGAGAATTGATCATCAGAAGGAATAACATGGACTATTTTCTGCTCTACAACGGAAAATACTGTGACGGCAGGTCAGTTGCGATCGAGCCAATGACAGGTGCACCAGATGCGTTCAACAACGGCATCGGACTTCACCTTCTGGAGCCCGGAGAAGTATTCGGCTGCTCGTTCGAAATTGAGTTTAGAAGGAGATGATTTTAAAGAAGTTTGAGTGGTAGCTGTTTGCTCTGCATTCTGGAGAAGTCAGATATGGATATTGAAAAATACGAAAAGCGTAAAGACAGCTATGGAAGGCAGTCGCTTCGCAGGATTGATTGCACTGCTTCTGCTCGCGAACCGGTCGCTTTTGACTGCGATGGCGTACTTGTTGACACAGCCGCCTCTTACGATGTGGCAATTCCAACAACGGTGGAAACGCTTCTCAGGATGAGATTCGGCCGCTCTCCACATACTGCTGATTCGGCCGGAAGCACGCTGCTCGCGCTCAGAAAAACGGGTGCGTTCAACAATGACTGGGACAGCACTTTCGCGATTACTCTGCTCTACTCAGTTGCGCTGACAGAAAGAGAGAACCGGGAATGGAATGAAATAAACATCGCACGGAGGGTGGATGAACTTGTCAAACAGTTCACATCCAGGCCTGTAAAGGATGCCAGTGGCGATGTGATTTCATTTGTCAGGGGAATTGCCGGCGGTGAACTGGATGTCGTCGAACTGACAGACTGGCTGTCGTATCCCGGCGTTCCTCCGAAGAGTGTTCTGGCCACAGTCTTTGATGAGTTCTATTATGGCAGCAGCGGATTCAGAGAATTCTATGGCTACCGTTCAAAATACTACGACGGAGAAGGGCTGATAAAGAAGGAAAGTCTGCTTTTCGACCGGAAACTTATCGAATCAATTGAGCTGTATTCAGGCAGGAAGCCCGCAATAATCACAGGAAGGCCGGCCAGAGGAACAAGAATGTCGCTGGGCACCCTCCTGGATATGTTTGATCTTGAGAGCTCTGTCTTTATCGGCGATCTGGATGGAGACAGCAGCAGGGAGGCCCATGAGCTCAGAAAACCCGGACCCGGTGCACTGCTCAGATGTATGAAGTCGATGAACACCGATTCAATAACATATGTGGGGAATTCGGCAGAAGATCTGCAGATGGCTGCATCGGCCAGAGAGAGCGGTTACAGAGTGTGGTTTGCAGGCATTTACGGACAGGGTTCCGAAGCGATGAGCACACTGGATTATTTCACGGAAGAGGGTGCTGACATGATAATGCAGGACATTTCACAACTTCCGCACATGCTCCAGGCTGGAAGCTCAAACAGTCGGTGATTTTCGTGTCGCGACCTTGAGGTCTGAAACAAATGAAGCGACCCGATCGGGGCTCTCCCCGCGGCCTATCATGGAGACTATTGCGCTCCCGACAACCACACCATCGGCTCCTGCCGAAGTGACAGCACTGACATGCTCGGGAGTTGAGATGCCAAAACCCACAGCAACAGGAACGCTGGAAATTTCCCTGTATGATGAAATCAGCCGGGCGAGGTATCCTGAGAGTTCCTTCTTTTCACCGGTAACGCCGTACCTGCTGATCAGGTAGAGGAATCCTCTTGTGCGTGACGCGAGTTCCATTGCCCTTGGAGGGCGCGTGGCCGGCGAAGCAAGCAGTACCCTGTCTATTCCTGCGGATCTGCATGATTTGAAAAGAGCAGCACCCTCCTCAAACGGCAGATCCGGAACAATTATTCCGCTTACGCCCGCCGCTGAGATGTGAGAGATGAACTCCATCTCTCCCATACGGTGAATTGTGTTGTAATAGCACATGACAACCACCGGCACCCTTCCGGAGATCGAAGTGCATGCTTCAATGACTCCCCTGACGCTCGTCGCGTTTCCGAGTGCCCTCACAGATGCCGCCTGTATTGTGGGACCGTCCGCAATCGGGTCGGAGAATGGTATTCCCACTTCGAGAATGTCAGAGTGTGCTGAGACTGCAGATGCATATTGAAGGAATGATGAAGGGTCGGGGTCGCCGCCCATGATGTATGATATGAGCGCTGAGCGCCCTTCGGAAGACGCCCTTCTGAATGCTTCCGATATTCCTGTCAGTTTTTCAGCCCCATAAATGCCGCGGCTGTGTCCACGTCCTTGTCCCCTCTGCCGCTGAGATTCACCACGATGACAGCATCGCGGGGCATGTGCCCTGCCTCCTCAAATGCGGCGTGAACTGCGTGAGCAGACTCCAGTGCTGGTATTATCCCCTCCATGCGGGAGAGAAGCTTGAATGCTTCCATTGCCTGGTTGTCAGTAACCGCGATATACCGCGCACGTCCACTCTGCTGCAGATACGCATGTTCCGGACCGACAGAAGGATAATCGAGTCCCGCACTGATACTCGAAGTTTCCAGTATCTGCCCGTCGTCGTTTTGCAATATCCTGCTTCGGGAGCCGTGCAGAACGCCTGGCGTTCCGGCAATAAGCGGAGCGGAGTGCCTCCCCGTTTCAACTCCGTCTCCACCAGCCTGGGCGCCAAGCAATGCTACACTGCTGTTCTTCAGAAACGGATGGAATGCGCCGATCGCATTGCTGCCGCCACCCACGCATGCGACGACAAGGTCTGGAAGTCTGCCTTCAGCCGCCAGTATCTGTTTTCTTATTTCTTTCCCGATTATACTCTGAAAGTCTCTAACAATCATCGGATAAGGGTGTGGTCCGACAGCACTGCCCAGCAGGTAATAAGTGTCGGTTGCATTTGTCACCCAGTCCCTGAGCGCTTCGTTTATCGCGTCTTTCAGTGTCCTGGAACCGGAGTCAACGGGATGCACTGTGGCACCGAGGAGCTCCATCCTTATCAGGTTAAGACGCTGACGCTCGGTATCCTTCCTTCCCATATACACCTCCGTCCGGAGGCCAAGCGCAGCGCCTGCGATAGCTGTCGCGACACCGTGCTGACCGGCACCCGTTTCGGCAATCAGGCGTTGCTTCCCCATCATGCTGGCGAGGAGAGCCTGTCCCATCACGTTGTTGAACTTGTGCGCACCGCCATGCACGAGATCCTCTCTCTTCAGGTAAATTTTTGCCCCGCCTGCCTTCTCCGTAAGCCTGCGGGCAAAATAGAGGGGCGTGGGCCTGCCGCCAAAATAGTGATTGTAGTAATTCAGCCTGGACCTGAATTCTTTTTCCTTCCTCAGTTTCCTGTACGAAGTTTCCAGCTCATCCAGCACACCGATCAGTGTTTCAGGTACATATCTTCCGCCGAACTCTCCGAACCAGCCTTTTGTCACATTGAACACCTTGCCTTTCTGATGAACTCCATCACCAGTTCCTCCGATTTTTCGCCGCCCGATTCGACGCCACTGGAAACGTCCACTATTGCCGGTCCTACGGTACTGATTGCCTTTTCCACATTACCGGGATTCAGTCCGCCGGAAAGCATCAGCTTTGAGGGATATATCGCTTCCCTCAGCGCCCTGCTTGCTGACCAGTCATGCACAGATCCTGTCCCGCCGCTCAGTCCTTTCTGAAATGTGTCGACTATGACAATACCGGTAAGCGCTGCCAGTTCCCTCGCACTGCCGGCAAAGGAGGGTTCGGGCTCTGCAAGTGGAATGATGCCGGCGGTGACCGCCTTCACTGCAGATTCGATTTCGGCGGCGGTCAGCCGTATGTGCAACTGAATGAAATCGGGCTCAAGAGTGTCTGAAACACTTCTCAGGAATCGTGTGTCTGCGTTTGTCACTACGGCAACGGTCTTTGCATACTCTGATGCCTCTCTGAACAGCGGCAGGGCTTCCTCTATTTCCAGAGATCTCCTTGATCGTGGAGTGCAGATGACGAATCCCAGGTAATCGGCATCCTTTGCAAAACGGATGTCCCGGTGGCTCCTGTTGCCGCATATCTTCACCTCGGGCGTTTCAGTACAGCCTCCCTTATCTCGTTCAGCAGCGTGGTATTACTGCCCATAAGTGACGTGCCTACGAGCACTGCATCGGCACCGGCATCAAGCATTGACATTACCTGCTGCGGGGTTGTGACACCGCTCATTCCGATGACGGGCCTGTCCTTGCGGAGTTCAGAAAGTATTTGCTCAGTCCTTCCTTCCTCCAGCGTCAGGTCACTGAGATTCCTGTTGTTTATACCGATTATATCAGTTTCTGTTTCCATAGCACTGGCAAACTGTTTCGCAGAATTAACTTCGAGTATGGCCTCAAGGCCGGCGCTATGTATGTCTTCCATCAGAACATCGAGATTGAAACGGCTTCTGTCGAATATCTCCATGATCAGCAGGACTGCATCCGCGCCCAGCCTGTATGCCGCATCCACCTGATCCGTTGCAATGACGAAGTCCTTCATGATCACAGGCAGGCCGAAGGTTGATGCAGCAGTGAGGTTTTCCAGCGATCCGTCAAACCTGTGGGGCTCCGTGAGGATTGAAAAACCGCTGACACCTGCCTCAGCGAACGCGGACAGCCTGGTGCCGATATCGGCATCAGATGAAAGGTCGCTGACAGATGGAGTCCTCCTTTTGAATTCGGCGATAAGTGGAATTTTCCCTGCCTGGGCAATTGATGAGGAAAGTGACTTCACAGGCACTGTTCTCTTCTGCCGTGTGGTGTAATAGCCGGACATAACCAGTGAGAAAGCATTTTCGATGAAGTAGTCGAGTTCGTCCAATTATGCATCCTCCCTCAGCTGTCCTCCGCTCATCAGCGCGAAGTCCCTGAGCTTGGACATTGCGCCTCCATTCTCGATTACATCCAGAGCCTTCTCAGCTCCCTGCTCTATTGATACACACTTTCCGGCAAGATAGAGAGATGCTCCTGCATTAATCAGAACGATGCTCATCTCACCCCTTGTCGCCCTGTTTCCGAGAACCCGGAGAGCATATGAAGCGCTTTCTGCAGGGTCTGAAACACGCTGCTCGGACCATTCCCGGGTTCCGTAACGCGCAAAGTCTGAGCCGTCGATTTCATATCTCTCGGCTGAGCCGTGTTTTATTTCCTGCACAGCCGTCCTGCCGACGGGGGAAATCTCATCCATACCTATCGACGCATTTACAACAAGCGCTCTTTCAGTGCCCAGGAGCATCAGTGCGCCGGCAACTCTTTCAGCATAGTCTGCAGAAAAGACGCCGATCATCTGCTTTTTCACGCCCGCGGGATTCGATATAGGGCCGAGTATGTTAAAAACGGTCCTGAAGCCCAGCGCACGCCTGACCGCCGCAACATTCTTCATCGCAGGATGGTAGAGTGGTGCAAAAAGGAAAGTTATGCCGTTGCGGTTCAGCATTTCGGTTGCCTTTTCAGGTTCTATCGACAGATTGACACCAAGTCGCTCGAGGAGGTCGGCGCTCCCGCTCCTGCTAGTGAACGATCTGTTTCCGTGCTTGGCAACCGGAACGCCTGCTGCGGCAACAACTATTGCGCTTACAGTCGACACATTGAATGTCTTGACACTTGCGCCGCCGGTTCCGCACACATCAATTGTACCGTCGGGTGACGGGACCTTCCTGCACCGTTCTCTCATAGCCGATGCAATTGATGCCATTTCCTGGGCAGTTTCCCCTTTCATCCTGAGTGCGGTAAGGAAGGCGGCCATTTCTGCATCGCCTGCCCTGCCGTCCATGAGTTCCGATGCTGCTTCGGCAGCCTCTGATTGTGTCAGGTCGTGTCCGGAAGTGATCTTTTTCAGTAATTCCTTCACAGCTCACCCCTCACAATTCTTCTGAAGTTCTGCAACATATGTTTGCCTGACGGTGTAAGGATGGATTCAGGATGGAACTGAATTCCGTGAATCTGGAACTTTGTGTGTCTGAGGGCCATTATCTCACCAAATTCACTCATTGCTGTAATCCTGAGCGGGGATGGCAGTGTTTCGTGGTCTACAATGAGTGAGTGGTAACGACCCCCGACAGTTGGGGAGTCTATTCCATCAAACAATCCCTCGCTGTCATGTGAAATCATTGACGTTTTGCCATGCATCACCCTTTCAGCATGGACAATCCTGCCCCCGAATACCTGAGCAATTCCCTGATGTCCGAGACAAACGCCGAGCAGGGGGACATTCTTTCCGATCACGCGTATTACATCAAGCCCTATACCGAAATATCTGGTGCTTTCAGGCGTTCCCGGTCCGGGGGAAATCACAATTCCGTCCGGATCCATCTTCCGCACCTCCTGAAGAGTCAGCTCATCATTCCTCACTACTGCAACCTCCATGCCGAGCTCACCAAGCCGCTGATAAAGGTTGTACGAGAAGGAGTCGTAGTTGTCTATGAGCAGTATCATGTTCGATCCCTTCTGTAAACTGAGAGCAACGCGCCCATCTTGTTCTCGGTTTCTGTGAATTCCTTTTCCGGATCCGAGTCGTAAACTATTCCTCCTCCCGCCTGCAGAAAAGCTCTGTCCCTGTTGCAGAAAAGAGTCCGTATTGAAATGGCGCTGTCCAGGCATCCGTTAAATGAATAGTATCCAACAGCTCCGGCGTACGGTCCGCGTCTGAATTGCTCGAGTTCCTCGATAATCTCCATTGCCCTGATTTTAGGCGCACCGCTAACTGTACCGGCTGGGAATATCGAGAAGAGTGCATCGACCGGAGTCTTCTCCCTGTTCAGCCGGCCCTCCACCCGTGAAACAATGTGCTGAACATGGCTGTACCGCTCCACATTCCTGCACCGTTCTCTCATAGCCGATGCAATTGATGC
>DAHXLZ010000280.1 GCA_027365715.1 Methanomassiliicoccales archaeon
CGTTAAAGAATCCATAGAAAAATATGGCAGCACCAGGAATATGTCGAAGATCATTAACCAGCGCCTCAGGAGCAGGATAAACTCTACAGGGAAACGCAGAGGGCGAATTACTTTCAAGGCATAAGGACGGCGAAGAGAAAGAGGCGTATCAGCGATGCTCGTGCCAGGGCGATGAAACGAATAAGGAGGCGGCTCTGTGATGAACCTGTCGAATTCGGCTGCCTGAAAGGGAGATGGGTGATTGCAGACACAACCTCCCTTCTCAACCGTGAAGGAATTGCGGTCAGCAGATCCACTGTTGCCAGGATACTCAACACACTGGGCTATGTCTGGAAGAGGCCAAAGCTCAGGGCGCCCGGCTCAATCAGTAAGGATTACTGGAAGAGGAAGGAGGTAGCCAATTACAGAAAGATAGCACCTGCACTCAGGAAGAAGGGCACACTGGTGCTGTGTGAGGATGAAAAATGGATTGAACTCCATCCAAGGGTCGAGGGAAAATGGATACAGGAAACAGTGAGGAGTTTGCAGCCACACCCGGTCATACGGCAGGGTGGAACTACTTCATATCGCCGTATGTTGTGACAGGGCGGATCATATGGAATTCCTTTCCGGGAATGATTGTTCATTCGATAGATATAACGTCTCTGTTGCCTGCCGGCAGGTAAGCTCTTAGCTGGAAAATTGTTCAATCTATCCGGCAGGTCATCTCTTTATAATATCCAGCAGTGCAACCTTTTCCAGGATGCTGTCGGCCGCAGACTCATCACCATTCACACCCAGTTGAACCGCATTGGCCAGTTTCGCGCCGGTAACCGCCATCAGATCGTCATCCCTTCTGAGCTTCAGCCTTTTGAGTATGTTTTCAAGCAGCTTGTCTCCCGGAGGCGGTACTATCAGAATCGCTATACCGCTCTGTGCAGTTACCTTCATCCTCTCTATTGCCTTTGTAATCTGTGTATCGCACGCAGCGTAGAGAATGAATTCCGTCATCAAATCGCCGGCACTGTTGGTTCCTCTTTCAAACGCCCTCGCGGCATGCATATAAGCGGTCATCAGGTGATCAACCCCAAATACCATGTCTGCTCTGACGGGCTGAACAGCGAAACCTTCACTTCTGAACACATTGATTATTTCGACAGGGTCTGCACCGTTTCTGTGGCAACCTATCAGCATCATTTCCGGCGCATCGCGGGAAGAGACATCATTCCTCATGGAAGAACCAGTCCTCAGGGATCGATTCCTTCTGCTGCACGGCGGGTTTCTTCGCCCTCTTTGCCTGTGGTATTATCTTTTCTGCAATTTGCCTTCCAATGCCAGGCACTAGAGACAGCTTCTCAATATCCGCCGCCGCAATATCTCTTCTCGACCTGAAGTTGTGCGTGTACAGGGCGAGTGCCCTTGTCCTTCCTATATTTTTGAGCAACGAAATATCGAGTAGACGCTCACTCACACCCTTTTCCAGCCTCATTGCGAGAATCGATACGGACTGAGCAGCATCCGATGAGAGCAGTGAGGCGAGTTCTGCCGCACTCGACACAAGCCATTTTGCTGTATCTGCCTTATTTCTCAGGTCCCCCGGATAAACGTTGTATCTTTCCAGAATTGTTTCCTCCCGATCTTCCCCGACCCAGTCAAGTAGCAGCATAGCCGTCTTCAGCTGTGACAGGTAAAGCCCAGGATCGTCAGCATCGTCAATCTGATGAATCAGTTCTTTTTTCCTGTCCTCAGCTATGTCGTTGAATTCGCTGATCTCAGAATTCCTGCAGAAAAGCGGCATCATGTCGGGTGTGGAGCACACTGAGTGAAGGAAGCCCAGTTCCATTCCGGTCCTGAATCTCCCGAGTGCCTCCTTTAATATCACCGCAGACATC
>DAHXLZ010000339.1 GCA_027365715.1 Methanomassiliicoccales archaeon
GATGTCAAAGCATTTTTTATCGGATCATCGTCAGTCAAGTCTCCTGTCGTTCTCGGTCATGAAGTTTCGGGCGTGATACACCAGTCGAACTCGCCGCAGCTGAAAGCGGGTCAGAAGGTCAACGTTGCCGCCGACAGTCCCTGTCTGGTGTGCACAGCCTGCAAAAAGGGTTTTCAGAATCTCTGTCCGAACATGACAAGTCTGGGCGTGAATATCGACGGAGGATACTCTCAGTTTATGAGGATCAACAAGGATTTTGTCGACAAGGGTCTGGTTTACAGCCTTGATGATAAGATCAGTTTTGATGAAGGTGCATTGATAGAGCCGGTGGCGGTCAGTCTTCACTGTCTGAACCTTGTCAGTTACAGCGGGATTGAAAACGCTGTTGTTATAGGGGATGGGCCGAACGCGCTTATACATCTTCAACTGCTCAAAAAAGTAAAAAAGGTTGGAAATGTAATTGTGCTTGGGCTTTCTGCCGAAAGGCTGCGGATGGCATCAGCGCTTGGAGCAGACAGGACTGTCAACGTGTTAAGCGGGCAATCGGATATAGACAGGCTTAAAGAGATCGGTGTTGACATCATCGACGTTACTATTGGAAACAGGGAAGCGATGATCGAGGCAAAGAAGATAGTCGGGAAAGGATCCAGAGTCCTGGTTTTTGGAGGTTCTATACAGGATTCTCAGCTTCCGTTTACAATGAATGAGCTTCATTACGATCAATTGACAATGACCGGTTCTTCAGGCACGAGCATCGGTAATTATATCCTCGCGGCAGATATCGTGAATTCAGGGATCATCGACCTGAAGAGTCTGATAACTGAGAGGTTTTCACTGAGTAAAATTCACGACGCAATGGTATATTCCAAAGAAATGAAAGGACTCAAGTGTGTGGTCAATCCATCATCCGGCTGATTGCATTGCATTGTGGAAGCGACGGCACATACCGTCAACGCATGATATCTATGAAATAGTAGACTCTTCATTTCAAACCACCAATCCAGCACTTGCGCAGTTGTATCAGTATGGGCTCAGGTCATCTTGTCGGTGGAATCGATATCGGTTCATCTTCTATGAAATGGACCATTTATGATTACAAGACAAGACAAATAGTGGATTCCGGAAGGAACCGGTACCCGGAAGGATTTTTCAAACCGGATGCAATAGATGTGGACAATATTTTTGAAATGTTCAGGGAACAGTTTCACCAGGTCTCAAGGGAAAATGTTTCAGCGGTAGGTCTCTCATGCATGGCTCCTGTTCTTATTGCGGTTGACTCAAACTTCGAATCCCTGCTGAGCATACCATATAATTCCTCCGCCGGATCAGAACTTTTCGGTGAATTCAGTTCATTCGATTTCAAGAAACACACACTGAATCCGCTGAATGTTCAGATGTTTCCTCAGAAGATACTCTGGTGCGGGAGTCATATGCCGGATGAACTGGAGGAAACCGCATACTTCATCGACCTTAATGGCTTCCTCTTCAATAAGATCCAGCTGGACGAGGACAGCACGCCATTGCAGGACATAGCCACCGCTTCGGAGTGGGGACTCGTAGACGTTCCTTCCAGAGATTGGTGGGGAAGCCTCGTCGAAATGCTGAAGATTGGAAGCAAACTGCCTGAGCTGGTCAGTCCAGAATACTCCAGGACAATAGACGGAGTGGACCTCTGTATAGGGACTGTTGACACAATGGTTTCGTCTCTAGGCTCCATTGGTACGGGTGAAAATCAGATTTTTGTCTCCAACGGGTCGACCCTGTGCGCCGGCTTCGTTTCCGGCAGACCGGTAGTCACCGACAGGCTATATTGTGATATTTATTTTTCAGACAAGTATCTCATTAATGGTTGCAATTCGCAATTTTACACTTTACTCGAATTTGCAAAGAAGGTTCTCGATTTAGACATCGATATCGATAAGATTGGATCATCGCCTACTAATGTAATTTTCATTCCCTACCTGCAGGGAGAGAGATGCCCGCTGTTCAATACGAATATCCGAGGCGGGTTTTACGGATTTGACACAAACACGACGAGAGAGGATATGGCAGCATCAATAGTACATTCGCTGGGATATCTTTCAGCAGATATGCTCAATAACCTCATCGAGTTTGCAGATGGTAATATGGATGGGGTGGTCGCCGGCGGCGGCCTGACCAAGAGACTGATAGGCTCGATTGCGTCGAGTATTTCGGGTATGAATTATCGGATTAGCAGTTATGACACAGGCACACTCGGAGCGGCGATTATCGCGCTGAAGCACACAGGTGCCATTGCAAACTATCCTGACGATATAAGTGACTTTGTTCGTGACACCGGCACCGTGCTGCCCGCAATTCCGTCATTGAAGGCACACTTCAGGAATTTTGAAAAGTTCCTGGAGATTCGGGAACTGCTCAAGGACATCGCTCCTCTATGATAAGGCATGGTGTTTACCTGTCTCATCAACTGTCGCCGGAGACCTGATAATACCAGCCTTTCCTTTGCTTTCCGGTGGTGTCGAAGTATACGTGCTTGACATAGGTGAATTCTTCAAGGGAGTAAGAGGAGAGGGATGCTCCATGTCCGCTGCGTTTGTAGCCGGCCCATGGCATTTCCGAAGGGACAACAATATGTTCATTTATCCATACCGTTCCAAACCGCAAATCTTTTATCGCCCTCACTGCCCTGGTAACATCCTTCGTCCAGACAGATGAGCCGAGACCGTAAATCACGTCGTTGCTGCGCCGAATCGCATCATCATAGTCGCTGAACGGCAACAATGTGAAAACCGGTCCAAAAATTTCTTCTTTGACTATGGCTGAATTTTCATTTTCGGTTTGTATCACTGCAGGTCGAAGGAAAAAGCCGCCCTCCAATCCAGATATCCTGGGTTTATCTCCTCCGTATTTCAGTTCTCCGCCCTCTTCAACACCCTTTCTTATGTAGCCCTCTACCCTTGCTCTGTGAGCCATCGATATCAGGGGTCCCATATCTGTTGTAAGATTCGCCGGATTGCCGATTCTAACTTCTCTGAGTCTGCTTACAAGCAGTTTTTCAAATCTGGAAATCAGATTCTTATGGACATAATATCTGGTCGAGTTCGCACAATCCTGTCCATTGTTGACAAGGCCGCCTGTCAGTGCACCCTCTACCGCAGCATTCAGGTCGGCATCTTCAAAGACTATGAAGGGTGCCTTACCACCGAGTTCCAGAGAAACCTTTTTGAGATTCTCGGCACCAAGTCTTGAAATGTTTCTTCCAACTTCCTCACTGCCAGTGAATGCAATCATGTCAATTTTCCTGCTTGCTGCAATGCCATTGCCAATTTCTCCACCTGGTCCTGTTATGATGTTGACCACTCCGTCCGGAATACCGGCTTTCTGCATCACTC
Source organism: Methanomassiliicoccales archaeon (assembly GCA_027365715.1). Next base: position 3,375 of record DAHXLZ010000339.1, read on the forward strand.
TTCCAAGTTCGAGAGTGGTCAGGGGCGTATAACTCGCAGGCTTGATCACAACAGTATTTCCCATGGCCAGAGCTGGAATCGCTCTCCATGCAACCATCATGAGCGGATAATTCCAGGGAGTTATGACACCGACAACACCTATCGGCTCCCGGCGAACCGCGCTTGTCCCATCCTCGATGTACTCACCCATCGCCTTGCCTTCAACATTCCTCGAAGCGCCGGCAAAGAATCTGATGTTGTCTATGAGATACGGCAAATCATAGTTTGCCGACTGCTTCATCGATTTGCCAGCGTTCCTCGACTCCAGGGCAGAAAAATAATCCTTTTTGTTCTCAATTGCATCGGCTATCCGCAGAAGCAGGAGGGAGCGGTCTGCAGGTGTTTTCCTTGACCATATACCACTGTCAAACGCACTTCTTGCAGCATCTATGGCGGCTCCGAGATCTTCTCCTGAAGCATGAGGCACCATTGCCATCACACGCCCGCTTGCAGGATTGATAACATCCATGACTCTCTCAGTCGACGACGGTCTCCATTCACCGTCAATGAAGTTTAATTCTTTCCTGAGTTTTTGCCGCATTCGCTGCACCATGAAACTGTAATCGCCTGCGATGTAATAACGCTGGCGATTGCCGATTTCAGGCAATTTCAGTTTTTGTAATGTGCGTGAGAGAATGATGGCGGGCTGATGGCTGCACGATCTATTTCAACAGCCTTGTCACTTATCCGGAACAGGAAGTGTATCAATGGCGAAGCGCAGAGTACTCATAACGGGCATATCGGGATTCGTCGGACCGCATCTTGCCAAATCATACCTGGACAGCGGCGACGAAGTTTACGGTCTTGTGAGAAGACGTGCCGATGGTGATGTAAACAGAGGTTTGCAGGAACTCGGCATCCAGAATGAAGTCAGGAAGATTGAAGGAAACGTCGAGGATCTCACTTCCCTGTTAATGGCCTTTGACTCATCCCGGCCAGATATTGTATTTCACCTTGCTGCGCAGAGCTTTGTGCACAGATCTTTCATCAACCCCCTCGAGGTGGTAAATTCAAATGCTGTCGGAACCGCAAATGTCCTCGAGGCGATGCGTCTCAAGTCAAACAATTCTACGAAACTTGTCTTTGCCGGTTCCAGTGAAGAGTACGGTTTTGTCGCCACTTCCCGGAAACAGGTGGAAAGGTTCGAAAAGAACAGCGGAAAGATTTTTCCGCCGGTCGTCAAATACCCGGAACTTCCGATAGCGGAAACCAATCCGCTGCGCCCGATATCGCCTTATGCGGTGACAAAGGTTTTCGGCGAATATCTGTCAATCGAATATGCACAGAGCTACGGGCTGAGAAATGTTGTATCCAGGGGATTCAATCACGAAGGCGCCAGGCGCGGCTCCTATTTTGTCACCGCTTCCGTGGCGAGACAGATTTCCGCTCTGAAGAGGGGAGAGGCAAAAAGCGTCTCCATAGGCAACGTCGAGGCTTTCAGGGACTGGACACACATAAACGATATGGTGAAGGGGTACAGGCTGCTTGCCGAGAAGGGCGAAAAGGGACAGGCATACAACATAGGTTCGGAAAGGACAAATTCTGTTGCCGGCTACATTCTCTTGTGCTTCGAGGCCGCGGGCATGGCCGTAAGCGGCATCGAGACGCTGAGGAGTGGCAGGAAGCTGAAGGATCCGGCGGCAGAAACAAGGATTTCAATGTTCGGCAAAAAGTGGCAGGGCACAGAGATAGACAGGCTCCTCCTCGAAGAGGAGTTCAGTTTCAGCCTGAAGGACGGAGGATTCAGAGTCGCAACGGATGCAGGCGGGTATGATGTCGTCTTCGACAGCGAGCGATACAGGCCTACGGACGTTCCCATACTGCTTTCGGACACAG
>DAHXLZ010000008.1 GCA_027365715.1 Methanomassiliicoccales archaeon
TGCTCACAACCCTGCTGACAACGGGTGTGAGTGTAAAGCCTGCGGCGGGGGTTCCATGTATGGAAGCGGCGCTGTCGAAAATGATATCGAGGTGGAGTGTCTTGCCGCTGACAACCGTGAACTGACCTGCAATTCTGACAGTATTGTTCACCAGTGTCAGCTTGTAATTATTGTGCTCATACGTCACGTTTGCACTCGAAATTGTGAACAAAATGCTCTGATAGTGGCCGACCGGAATGTCCAGCTTTCCAAGGAAGGTCGATGTGTTGGAGCCATTCAGGAAAATGGCCGGCACTGCCGGCACTGCAGGCAGAGTCTTCGTGTAGGTCGGTCCGCTTGCATTGTGTATCGAAATGGCACTTATATTCAGCTGGACTGCGGAGAACCCTGCAGGCGGATCTGATATTGAGAAGCTCACCGATCCATGAGAACTGTTGGATGCGTTCGTCGTGTAATAATATGCACCTGCGCCTCCGGCAACAGCCAGAACAGCAATTACGGCGACAGCGATAGCGAGTTTGCCTGTCATTTGTATCGAGCGAGTTTCTGCAGACAGTATATATGTATCTTCTTGGACACTTATCGAAGAGCGGAACAATCGATTGAACGGAACCGTTTCGAGGCGATGCTGCCATTCTTATGGGAAGAAACGCCGGCGGAGAAACGACCTGCCTGGTTCATTAGGGTTACAGTGTATTGTCGCTCCCGGCTTAGGGGTTTGTGGTGGTGCCCGACATGTTCTTTTCCCCCTCTTGAGAAGATTGAAAGAATCGCGAACGCATTTCCCCGCCCTTCAGGGCGGTGAGTGTGTCAACAGTTTAAGGTGCGCCGTTGGACGGATTTGAACCGTCGACCTTATGGTAGCTGCGTTTACATAACAGCCACACGCTCTGCCAGCTGAGCTACAACGGCAGCGTCGCATCTTCCAGAAGCAGTGTGATATTAAGTTTTTTGTTCAGGTGACTCTGTCAACTTTTCGCTGATTATTCAAACGATATTCCTCTTCCATATTCGATCAACCTGACTTCTGCTTATCCATCTCAAAGCTCCCTGAACGGCCAAATCAACTAAGATTTGACAGCGTCAGTCCCCTATAACCGATTTCAGTTCGTTAACTGTCTGGCTCATTTCCATAAGCACGCCCTTCAGATGCTCAAGGAACGGCCTTATTTCTGCTGTTGTAACCGCCCCGTTCGGAGAGGGAGTGATGAGTCCTTCCTGCTCAAGTATCCTCAGCGAATAACGGACCTTGTGCTGCGGATAATTGAGCAGTTCAGAGAGCTTCAATATGCCGATTGGCTGGTGTCCTATAATTGCCTTGAGAACAGCCACGTGTCTTTTCAACAGATCAATCTCAACTTCCATCTTGCTTGTAAGCAAATTCTTTTCAGGGTTCATCAGCGGGTCCTCCATTTGACGTGTAAAATAGTATCCTGTGTCACTTTTTAAACCTAGGTTTCACCTGGTACGGAGCGGTCCCGTCCGCGCCGCGTGCCTCGCTGTCGGGGCCCTGCTCATCGAATACAAGATCCAGCGCACCAAGATCCACGACCTCTCGTGGTTTCTTCGAAATATGGAGTTCCACCTGTTCGTTGGGTCCCTTTGCAATGTCCTTTCTCATATAATGTTCCACCCTCTTCCTCAGAAACTCCCCCTCGTTTGCCATGCCGCCGCCTATTATTATGGATGAGAAACTCAGCAGCATTGACACATTGGAAAGCGCAAGGCCAAGGTATTTGCATGCATTGTCAACTATTTCCATAGACAGCATATCTCCGTTCCTCGCCTCTTCAAAAACAGTCCTGGCATCTATCCTGCCGTTGCTCTCAATTGCTCTCTTCCGCAGCGATGTCTCTTCCCTTTTCAGTCTGTCATTCGCAATTCTTTCAACGGCCAGGCCGGAGGAGACCGTTTCCAGGCATCCTGTTTTTCCACAATTGCATCCGGGGCCGTCCGGCATGACGGTCGTGTGCCCCAGTTCCCCTGCAACATGGTACGCTCCTTCATATGGCCTGCCGTTGATTATTAGACCAGCACCGATACCAGTGCTCAATGTGACGTACATGAAATCTCTTCCATCCGCGATTCCACCATGTCTGAATTCACCAAGCGCTCCAACATTGGCATCATTCTCTATCCGAACCGGAATACCAAGTCTTTCCTCAAGCATGGCACCAAGAGGGGTATTGTTCCAGCCTTCCAGGTTGGGTGACGCAACTATGACGCCCTCCGCGCTCCTGACGAAACCGGCGAACGCAACACCGAAACCCATACATCCGGAAATTTCAAGGCCGTTCTTTTTCAGAATTTTCTCGATGATGGTGTTTACTTCGGAAACAAGTTCGGCGGGTCTTCTCATCCTTTGAGTCATGTCAACGATCCTGTCATCAATCCAGCCGGCTTTCCTCCCCAGCGAAATGGATACTTTTGTTGCCCCGACATCACAACCAAGTGCAAACTTTACATCAGCCAATCAATCAGCCCCGAACCTCTCTGACTCAATATATTTTCAACAGGCAAATTTTCAGCATAAACTTTAACGCATATAACAGCTATGCTCAATGACTGAGGTGCAACATTTGAACATAAGCGCAATTGAAGTTGACATTCTGTCGATTGCTGCGAAGAGGGGAAAAGCCGGTATTGACAAAGCAGAGCTGCTTTTTGAGCTCGGTAAGATCGTGAAGGGCATTGCCTATGCAGATCTGGCCAGGAAAATAGAAAAGCTCAGAGCTGACAGGCTTATCACTGTAGAAGAGAACGGCCCGGATGATTTCACTGTCATCATCACTCAGCAGGGCAGCAGTGTTCTGAGTCGGCCATGATATCGATTCGTGTTACCGGTATGCAGCGTTTGTGACATCCTCACTGCCCTGAGAATCTGCATGGGTGCAAGTGATGACAACAACTTATTGCCACCCGAATCAATTTTGCTCAATTTATTTGGCTGTTTGCGTGCTCAATGAAAAGTCTGAGGCCCGCAGTACCTTCCTTTGAACCATTTGATGCCAGTTGCGATTAACCGGAGAAAAATTAGACACTCAATCACGAACGGCTGCCGAATATGCGTTTTAAGGTTCGAATTTGAGAAGGAAAGAAGGTCCTCTAACGAATCCTCTGCCGGTGCATTCATCATGTACTGTCCTGCAAGCAGATTGCCAATAAACAGGGGGAATGGTTTGTGGTCGCCTTCATCTGCCTTCTCTATGGCGGCATAATGGCTCTCTTTCTCCTGGACCTCGATTATGACCGGGGGAAATTTGTCCCTGAGCAGGATCCAAATCATTAAAACAGGCGGTATACGCGCCGGGGTGGAATCAGTAAAAACTGTGAACCGCGAAAACTCACTCACGGTGCTTTTCAAGCTCACTTTCAAGCATCCACAGCCAGCAAGGCATGATTCTTGTGTCAATGCCATCATGATTCAGCTCATCCTCCTGCTCAAGTGTCAATATGACCGCTTTATCCAGCTTCAGATCCCTGGCCGCCTCTGTAAGTCCTTTCATCTCCCTTCTCCTGTTGCTTTCGTTGAGTTCGTAGCATACCTGTATTACTTTCCCCTCCGCCGGCAAAACGAAATCCGCCTCATTTCCGCTCCTGCCTTTGTAGTAGTAGAACTCAGAGCCAAGCCTCTTAAGGTGGACAGCCACGGCATTCTCAAGAAGCGCCCCCCGCCTCTCAACAAAAGCAGGAGCATTCCTGATTACTATTCCGTTATCTATGCAGTAGATTTTCTTTGGATTCTTGTCGAATTTCTTCAGTTTTCTTTCAAATCTTCTGACTTCGAATATAATATATGTCTCCCGGGCGTACGAAATGTACTTTTCCACCGTGTTTGCGCTTTTCATTCCCAGGTTTGTCATAATGGAACGGTGGGTGACAGGGTTGCCGGCATTGGAAATCAGGAATCTCAGAAGCACTCGCAATTCCTGAGGTTTCCTCAGTTCGTATCTACCGATTATATCCTTCTGGACTATGTCTGATGTAAGTTGAGAAAGCGGTGATTTATTTGAGCCAATTACCACCTCCGGCATACCGCCGGTTGAAAGGTATTCATTGAATTTTTTCAACAGAAGCGCTCTTTTGGTGGTTGAGTACATTTCTCTCCTTTCATATCTAACGCTCAAAGCCGTCAGAAATTCTTTGAATGAAAACGGATACAACTCCATATCGGTATGTCTGCCGGTGAGATGTGTTCCCAATTCCATGCTGAGCAGATTTGCGTTAGAGCCGGTTATGAAAACAGTGTATCCATTTCTCAGGACTCTGTTTACAAAGAGTTCCCAACCATGGATGTTCTGAACCTCGTCCAGGAACAGATTCTTTCGATCTCCATACAGTTCTATGAACGTCTCCAACAGGGTTTGAAAATCACCACTTTCAAACCCGATTATTCTTTCATCATCAAAATTGAAATAAAGAAACGTTTCATTGAACTTCGTTTCTATCAGCTGTTTCATCATTGTGCTTTTCCCGCACCTTCTTACGCCTTTGATCACGAAGGCTGAAGCGCCGGTGTAATTGACCACAGTTTGGAATTGGCTCCTTTCGACAGTGTGGTCCAGTACTTTCGGCTCATTCATCTGGTCCGTTATCACGTTTCTCAGGATCGGCTTCGGGATCACGATTGCATATTGCAGTATTGAGTATAAATATTGTGCAGTATGTTGAATAAAAATAATGGTTATTGTATAACATAATATATTAATTTGCTCTCAACCATTGTCTTGAAACAATAATAAATTCTCTCCCACAGGACAATCAACTTCATCCTTGTTATGATCATGAGCCAGTGGGAAGTCCTTGATTCATCCACGGCTGCCGGGATATATGCACTGAGGTCCGAATCGTCGAAACAGACTAATCCCCTGTCGGCGTTAGGCCATTTGGATGATGACCAATGAAGGTAAGATTGCAGGAAAAAGGGACTCATCTTTGCCCGCTATTCAGTTGCAGAACATTGTCTCGATCGATGTAAACATTTGGCTGAATTATTCCGGGATGATAAGAGGAATGAATTTTGCCTCCTGATGCAATATGAGTGTAGTGACATTCTCTCCGGCCTGAAGACCGGGGAATGCGCTACTATGAACCTTTCGCCTCTTTTCTATCTGTTTTATTCAATCTATCGCAATTGAAACACCACCGTATGTGTCTGCTGTCTTCCCCTGGCAGACAGGCAGGGATCCGCTCCTGCAGTCTACTATCGGCGACCTGAGTCAGCATCTGGACAGCGGCGGCAGCGGACTCCCCTCACACCTCCCGGCACACTCACGGCGAAGGCCCGGTATTACCGGCCATTACACAC
>DAHXLZ010000015.1 GCA_027365715.1 Methanomassiliicoccales archaeon
TGTAAGTGCCGGTCCAGAATTTGCCAATTTCGCCAAAGTAATTTTTTCCAGTAGTATTTGATGACATCGGTCGCTCAATCCTCCTTCTTTGCCGAGAACAGTCCCGACTTCTTCTTGTCTTTCAGCCTGTATGAGTCTCCCCTGATGTTTATGACGACAGAGTGATGCAACACTCTGTCGAGAACAGCGGACGAAATCGTGTCATCCCCGAGTATCTCAGACCAGTCCGAGAACCGTTTGTTGCTCGTGAATATGGTTGATGCGGTCTCATACCTTCTGGACACGAACTGGAAGAAGAGATTGCTCTCTTCCCTGCTCAGTGGAAGATAGCCAATCTCATCCACGATCATCAGTGCGAACTTGCCGTATGACTTCAGTCTGAGAGACTGTGGGAAAACTCAATTTCAAATCTACCATAGAAAAAGCGATGGCGTGGACGCACTCCTCCATCACGCATCACGATCCAAATTCCATCCGCCTTCGACGGCGGTACAGTGGGTGTTCTAAGACACTGCTTTCATCAGTCCTGCCGTTCCGATTACGTTCAGTGCCCTCCTCAGATTGTAAGCAATCATTGTGAAACCGATCTCTCCCCTGACCTTCCTCAACCCTTTCAGCAGCAGATAGTCCTGGTTGAATGCCCTCTTCATTGTGCCAAACGGATGCTCGGAGAGCTGCTTCCTCTTCGAGTATTTCTCCCTTCCATCCACTGTCTTCATCCTCGCCTCCATCTCAACCACTATCTCCTGGTGCTCCCATCTCTTTATCGCCCTCCCGTTTCGGTCTGTTGTGCAAGCAGTCATGAAATGGGGGCAGGAACCGCACGGCGCCTTTCCGTACCTCAATTCGAGCTTGCCGTCGCAGCGAGTCTGGCTGAATTATACGAGCTTCTGCCCCGCGGGACAAGTGTATGTGTCATCGCTCCTGTTGTAGACGAACCTGTCGACATAGAATTCAGGCTTTGGTATGCCCCTTGTTTGTGTGAACCCTCCCCTTGCCTGGTCATGGTTTACGACCGATGGCGTTATGCCGTTGTCCACACATTCCTTCAGCTGCAGCAGGTCATAGTAGCCCTTGTCTGCGACAGCATCCAGATGCGATGCGTTCAGCGCCTCCTTCGCACCTATCGCCATGTGAGATATGAGCCGCGCCCGATTAGACTGCCATGTTTAAGCCCCGATTTCCGATGGAGTAGCGCCGCAGCATGTCAGCAACGTGCCTGCGGCGCCGGAAAGGTGGTTCGTATAGGCAACGTGGCAATAGATCTTGGAAAGAGGAAGAGCTATATCGTGGTTGAGCAGGACGGAGAGATTGTGAAAGAAGGATATGCGGAGACATCTGCCGAGGGTCTCCGCGAGTATCTGTCAGATGTGAACAACCCTTCATTCATTGTTGAGGCGAGCAGCACGCTCGATAGGGTTGCAAACTATCTGGAACCGTATGGCGGCAGCATTACTGTTGCCCATCCGAAGAAAGTGAGGGCAATTGCTCAGTCGATGAAGAAGACAGACAGGAATGATGCGCATACTCTCCTGGAAATGAACAGACTCGGGTACATTCCGGAGTCCTATCTGCCCGACAGAAACACAAGAAGACAGAGGGATCTCTGCAGGAACAGGGACTTCCTGATTAGGCAGAGAACTGCAACAAAGAACAGGATAAGGGATCAGGCATACAGGCTGTGCATAGACTTCGATCATTTCAACAAGGAGACGCTGAAAATGCTCAGTGAGAAGTCACCAGTGCTCAACACGCTCGTTGAGCAGCTCGACGGCATCAACGAGAGGATACATGGCATGGATGCCATGATAAGCGAAGAGAAGGATATCTCCACAAATGCCAGAATTGTCGATTCCATTCCCGGCATCGGTCCCTACGGTGCGCTCGGAATAGTC
>DAHXLZ010000021.1 GCA_027365715.1 Methanomassiliicoccales archaeon
TGTGTTCAGTCACCGGCAGGGAGATGGCAGAGGCACGGAAACTCATCAGACCCAATCCCCGTGTTCCCATAGTGAGGAACGACGAGGACAGGGGCACATTGCTCCACAAATTCGTTGAAATCATTGAGAAGTACGACACAGACATGGAGGGGCACATGAAAAGGTGGGTTTCTGCGGTTAAGACCTAACCATATACTGACGCCATGTCTCGAACGTTCTCCAGTAAATCCTGTCTGATTCACCGGAAGCAGATGTTTGCTGCATACAGTTAACGGCAGGACTCATGGTTGAACCGCCGTCACAACTATTCTACGAGGATTGCCGGCCGCATGGGGAAACTGTTCTCCTTCCTGCTGTTCGAATCTGCACTCTCATTTCCTCTGCCGTCTGCAATTACAATTTCACAGCCAAATTCCTTTCTGAGGAAGCTGGAATTTTCCTTCAGGTAATCGTATTCGTCGACTTTATCCAGATTTTTCACAATCCCGTTCAGCTTTCCAAGCTGTTTTTCCCTTGCAAGATTCCTGTAAAATTTTTCCATTTCCTGCCGTGATATATTTGAAGGCAGTCCCTTTCTAATGCCGGCCGACACGGCACTGTCGCCTGCGTTTTCGGCAACGAGCAGCTGCCTTTTCCAGCTGCCTGCTATGTATATTGTTATTTTCTCCGGAGCAATTTCTGTCACTTTCAGTATTTCAGAAATGTCGGCAATGACGCTTTCCAGGAAGCTCTCGCAGGCCATGATTTTCTCGTTTTCCGACATGGTGGAAGGTTCCGGCATCACATGATTTGAGACAAAATCGCCATGCCCCATCGCCTCCCAGGCTTCCTCGCAGAGATGGGGTGCAAAAGGTGCCAGCATCATCACCTGCATTTCCGTGAATTGTAATAGTGTAATTCGGTTTGGCGCCCCTCTTCTTCTGATGTACCATTTTAATGAATTCTGCATATCAACCAGTGCACTTCTCACTGCATTCTTATATGAAAGCTCGTCCATTGCGGAGATGTATGTGTGGTAGTGTTTTGCCATCATCGATGCCATCCAGAGATCCATGCCATCTTCAGCCGATTGTGTATACTCTTCCAGCGAACGCACCGATTCGAGTATCTGAATGATTCTTCTGCCCGCGGTTTCAGCAAAATCTCTGTCAAAGTTAGGATCGTCAAATCCTTCGTCGGCATACGCCTCAGTCAATCGCGTAACATCTGCTCCGAACTGCTCAACAGCATCATCCAGGTTGAGCGCATTTCCGGCAGACTTGCCCATTTTTTCTCCGCTGAGAGTTATCCAGCCGTTGACGCCGAAGGAAAGGGGCCATAGCTCCCTGGGAAAGATGGCAACGTGATTGAATGCTGCAAATGTCAGGTGATTTCCAACAAGGTCTTTTCCGGAGTTTCTGAGATCCATGGGGTACCAGTAAAGGAATTCACTTCTCATCTGCTCTACCTCCTCACGACTATAACCGCTTTCCCCGGAAGCCTTCACAGAACTGCCCTTTCCCAGAAACACGTAATCAAAAAAGGCTTCTCCGAGTGTTGTGTCCGATGTATTCTTTCCGTTCTGAATTGTGTGTGCGATGGTGTAATATGCCATGTATATTGTGGAATCTGAAAGGGATTCTATCTTCCATCTGTCATCCCAGGGCAATGATGTTCCAAGACCTGTGTGGTGAACGCATGCCCAGTCCTTCAGCCAGTCGATTACATTGTCAAACTGCTTTCTTACGAACGGCGGATAAAACTTCATTGCCGATATTGCTTCGTGGGTAGCGGCTTTCCAGACCGGATCTCCGTAAGCGAGAAACCACTGATTGTCAACAACTTTTACTATGCACCGTGTAAGGCATCTGCATACCACTTCACCGGAGGGCTCATACATCACGTCTGCATCCCCTGATTCGAGGAGTTTCAGCCTGAAAGCATCCCGCGCACTGTCTACTCTCATGCCTGCGTACTCACCGCAGCGTTCTAGCATAACACCTTTGTAATAACCCTCCCTGTAGATTTCTTCCCTCGCCTGATCGAGCTTTTCCTTCTCTTTCTGGCTTTTTATCTTCAAGCGCTCTATTACTTTCTTTGCAGGAAGTCTCCCATAACCCGGTGTCTCGATAATCTCTATGGGCTCGATATCATTTATCGCTTTGACCATGGACGGTTCCAGCTTCCCTCCTTTCGCCTCCTTCTTAAGGTCAGCAAGTGCGATGTAATCATCGGGAGAATCGCTGGGTACAGAAGTCACAATGCCTGTTCCCTTGGAAGGATTTGCAAATGCCGCGGGAAGCACAACCAGATTTCTGTGCATTGTTGGAGAATACGCATGTGAGCCGACGAGTTCATTGCCCTCCAACCTGTCTATTTCATTAAGCTCTCTGCCCTGTTCTTTCAGCTTATCTGCAGCCTCGCTGCTCAGTATCCACACTTCCCCGCCCATCTGTGCTCTGACATATTTTCCCTCAGGATTAATCCAGAGATTCGTCTGGCCAAACGAAGTTTCGGGTCTGAGTGTGGCAGTAATCAGGAATTCGCCATCGCTCGTTTTGAATTTCAGCAGCGTGTATTCCGTAGGTGTCTCACCTTCACCGCTGACCCTGTCGTGATCACCAACAGGAATGCTGTCATGCGGGCACCATATGACTGCATGGGAACCCAGCCTGACAAAGTTTTTTTCCTTCAGTGTGTTGAACTGCCACCTTACAAACGAATCGTAACTTCTGTTGAGTGGTGTGGTAATGAACTTCCTTCTCCAGTCGATTGACATTCCCAGGCGGCGCATGCTCTTTTCCCACCTGTCCGGAAAATATCTGGTCCAGTAGACAGGTTCTGAGAACTTCTTCACTTCGCTCTCACTTATTCCCATGGAGCGCATAATTCGCATCTGTGTGGGCTCTCCCTCCTTTATCCGTCTCGCAGCAGCCACAATCGGGACACCGGTGCAGTGGAATGCGAATGGAAACAGAACGTTGTAACCGCGCATTCTTTTATATCTGCACTGAAACTCTACTCTTAGCGCAGTGAACGCATGTCCTATGTGGGGCAGTCCGTTCATGTAACTGTACGGGTATGTACCGAAAAACTTCCTCCGGTCATCTGGAACTGCTTCGAACAGGCGGGCGTCTGACCACTTCTTCTGCCATTTCTCTTCAATGTGAAATAGTTCTTCCTTTGAAATATGCTCACCTCCAGATGATTTTCGCACACCACTCAGGACGCTGCCCTCAGAATTGGTCGTAGTTTACAAGTTCCTGCAGGGGCTTTGCAGGAGGCAAACTGCTCAACTCACTGGGCGTGCCAAGTGGCGAAAGTGAGACAATCCTGCACTCATCTGGTGCCTTAACAATCTCTCTGATTCTCTCCTCCCTGAATGAGAATATCCACTCTGTCTGCATGCCAAGCTGACTGGCAACGAGTGCAATGCGTCCTATGAGTATGCCTGCGTCGACAGAGAAGCTGTTGAGATAACCGCCGAGGGTGGGATATGCATCATCAGGTATTCCGCAAATTACTGCTACGAGCGGCGCCTCCAGAAGCAACTTATTGCTGGAACATACTGCGGAAAGGTTGCGTTTGGTCTCCTCATCCCTCACAAATATGACTTTCCAGGGTTGCCTGTTGTCCATAGAATGGCAACTGCGTATCGCAGAAGTCAGCGTCTTGATTTTCGCTTCATCGATAGGCGCCTGCGAAAATCTCTTCGTGGTGTGATTGCTCTTGAAAATTTCATGAGATTCCATTTAATCATTCGTCCGATGTCACAACATAATTGTAGTTCTATGAATTCACTCTGTCTTTAAAAATAAGACGGTGCTGCCACTTCATCTTCACCGCTGACGCCTCGCATCTGAATTGTGTTCCGTGCATGCTGCTGGAGCATTCATGTTGATTTTACAGCCGATAGAGTTACTTGAATATTATTTTTTGCATTGAGCCGGTTGATGCATCAATTGTGTTCTGGGTGCAGAACATTGAATGCGGAAACACTATCAAACAGCTCACTTCGGCAATAATTTGCAGATTGGAGTGGAGACCGGGCAGGCGGCACACCCGCGCCATCCTGAAGCATTAAAAACTAATATGGAAGTGAACTTCTACTCATTTAAGTTGAGGCAAATGAAATTCAGGAAGGAGAGCGATTCGCTCGGAGAGGTCCTTGTACCGGAAAATGCGTACTATGGCGCTCAGACGCAGCGTGCTATTGATAATTTTCAGATTAGCGGCTTTCGCCCCTTTGAGGAATTTATATGGGCTACCGCTGTTGTAAAACTCGCTGCGGCCAGAGCCAATATGAGAACGGGCATGCTCGATCCGGTGAAGGGCCGCGCAATTGAAGAGGCTGCACAGGAGATAGTTTCCGGGCAGTTGCTGGACCAGTTTGCAGTCGATGTCTTTCAGGCCGGGGCCGGCACATCGCATAATATGAATGCAAACGAGGTTATTGCCAACAGATCCATCGAACTGCTTGGTGGTGAGATTGGAAACTACTCCATTGTCCACCCCAACGACCACGTCAATATGTCTCAATCAACCAACGACACCGTTCCAACGACAATCAGGATCGTTTCTATCAGGCTCCTGATGGAATTGAACAGGGAGCTCGTTCTTCTCATCAATTCATTGAGAAAGAAAGGCAAGACATTCGACAGAATCGTAAAATCAGGCAGAACTCATCTGGAGGACGCCGCTCCTGTGCGCCTTGGTCAGGAGTTCAACGCCTTTGCAGATATGCTCGAATATGACATGAAGCGCATTACTCACTCTACAGGCATACTGGGTGAATTAAACATAGGCGCTACTGCCGTTGGCACCGGTGTAAACGCCGATCCGGCCTATGTCGGTCACGTTGTAAAAGAACTGCGGACCATAACCGGCTATAAACTTCGAAATTCGAGGAAGCTCATGGCTCTTACACAGTCGATGGCCGATTTCGTAGAAACCTCCGGCGCAATACGTGCACTGTCTGTTGATTTGACAAAGATCGCAAACGATCTCAGGCTGATGAATTCCGGACCGGTAACAGGCTTTGGGGAGATAACACTGCCGTCCGTCCAGCCAGGATCGTCTATAATGCCGGGAAAAGTGAATCCCGTCATTGCCGAATGCATGAATATG
>DAHXLZ010000025.1 GCA_027365715.1 Methanomassiliicoccales archaeon
TTATCTCGGAAGCGTGAGCAATGTTGTAATAGATGTTAACGAGGCGAAGATAAACGGGTTATATGTTGCGGACACAAATCCGCTTCTCGTTGACAACAGCAGGGCAGTGCTCTTTCCATACAGGTGGATCAGGAGCATTGGAGACATAATACTGCTGAAATACTTCCCGAAGAAGATAAGCAGCAAGGGAAAGGGCAGTTACATAGCGAGATTCAAGAAGGTGGTGCTCTCCTGGACGCGATTCAACGGCATTAAGCTGGATTTGAAAGTCAACATAGCCAACGAGCATCTCACTCCAACCATCGACGACGAAAGAGTGCCGACCAGGGAGGAGCTTGGACGGATCCTCAGGAAGGCAACATCCAGGGGCAGGGTATCGGCAGCACTCATGGCTTTCTCCGGCCTGAGACCTGAAACTCTCGGCAACTATGAGGGAACCGACGGCCTGCTGCTCGGCGATCTCAGAGAGCTTGTCGTTGACAATGGAAAGATCGAATTCACGAAAGTCCCGTCCATGCTCGCTGTCAGACCTTCCCTGAGCAAGGGGAGGCACCAGTATTTCACATTCATGCCGGAGGAGGCTACCGTCTACATAAGAGAGTATCTTGAGGAGCGTGTAAAATCCGGCGAAACGCTGAGCAGGAATTCCCCTCTCCTGCAGCTGGACACAAGGGGCATGAGGAAGAACAGCTTTCTCAGAACCACACTGGTCACCAGGGACATAAGGGAAGCGATTCTCGCTTCGGGTCTTAAGATGCGGCCGTACGTCCTACGCGCCTATTTCGCCACTGCACTCGACATAGCGGAGAGCAAGGGGATGATTTCCCATCCCTGGCGGATGTTCTTCATGGGGCACAAAGGGGATATTGAGAGCAGGTACTCCACAAACAAGCGCCTGCCGCCGGACATGGTGGAACAGATGAGGGAGTCGTACAGGAAGGCAAGCAGATACATAGAGACCAGACTTCCGGAAGGAGGCGAGGAGAATGCGAAAAGATACCTTCAGACGCAGCTCCTTGCTGCAGTGGGATACAAACAGGATGAGATTGACAGGATGAATCTGGAGGACATGACAAACGACGAGTTCCAGAAACTGCTCAGGGACAAGGTATCAAGCGCGATGGTGAACAACGGAAACAGGCAGAAGGTTGTGCCTGTCTCCAGGGTTGCGGAATTCATAAACCAGGGATTCGAGTTCGTCGCATCACTGCCTGACGGAAGTGCGGTCCTCAGGCTGCCATTATGACCGCCCTCATAGAATTGACTCATTAAAGAGGATAGAAGGATGGGGTTCAGCGCCTGTCATCCGGAACTGCATAAGATGCAGCCGGTTATGCCTGAATCACAGTCCTGACTATTGGCCCCTGCGATGTCACAGACGTCACAAACGTACGCGCGCGCACGCGAGGGCATTCAACTGGCATGTCCCGTAGGATTGATCCGGCAACCTGTGTAATGGTTGATTTCAATAGAATAAAAATACGGAATAGTGCTTCTTCAATGAACCTGCCGACTGTACTGATCCCGGACCCGGCAGCGCCAAAGCTGTTGCATCTGTGACGTCAAAACGGTGTGACTATATGAAGAAACAAAAGCAACAGACGGCTCTGTGAGAACAGGCTACTGATGACCATTTTCTCTCTTATGCGTCAATTGTCATATTATAATTTACACAACATAAATTAGTTCATAACACGTATGAATGTAGGTGTATACCATGGATACCGTCACATAGCGCCATATTCCACAGACCTCTTCTCAGGAATGGAAGCGATCTTCTGCCACCGTACCGATTCCATTCTATCAATGCGCGTTCTTTGAGCTTGGGCGGCACAACAGTGGCATCATGACACCGATGCTTCATAGTCTCGCAGTCATACAGAAGCAGTTCCCTTTCCCTATTGAAATGCCGATTTTAGCCATTTTGCCGTCTTTGGTATATCCGACCAAATACTCAGAAATTGTGTTATGGGCAAGTCCAAAGGCCCCCTCAATCTCTGTCTGCTTCCATCCTGCCAGCAGTTGGGATGAATAAAAGTCACTTCCCTGTCATTCCCATATCTAAATAAACTGATGGTGAAGTTTACACCTAAGCGCCCGACACAGGAAGTTTGAGCGCGCTCTGCAATTGGCTTGGTGAGAAGAACGTTGCAACCTACCCGATGCAGAGCATCATTGAGGATAAATTCTCCGCCGCCAACCTGCGCGGCAAGCTTGCAAACATATTCCCCGATTTGTCTGACGCACACATCTTCCACACAGCAATGCTCAAGGCAATAACGGGCAATGACGCAATCACTGCAAGGCAGATGCACGTGCAGAAGGCAGAGAGCTTCATCAGCTATGCGAAGCTCATCTACTCCACGAACAGACCGCCTGTCATCGACGATCCGTCAAACGCCATGTGGAGACGCATCATCGAGGTTGACTACAGGCACACGTTTGTCGAGAATGCCTCATGGCAGGATACGCTTATCAGGGAAATGACCACGCCGGAGGAGATGTCAGGGATCCTCAACTGGGCCATCGAGGGTCTGCGCAGGCTTGTGCAGCAGAGGCAGTTCAGCAATGCAGCGCAGCTTGAGGAAAGGCTTGGGCAATATGCCAATATCCTCAAATTTTCCTTTCAAATATGACATTCCCAGAAAATAACCTGTAATCTCCAGTAATGAAATTATCATTCTGGCAAAATATCGGCCTATCCTTAATAACCCGTATTAGTCAATGCTCACCAACAAATCCGAAATGGAGGCTTTGGAGAACGTAAATATGTCGAATGATGTTTTTGACCTAGATGATTTTGAAAAGACGTTCGGGATGTGGGTGAAAAGCTTAAATGATTTGAAGAACGAACTGAAAGAAAATTGGTCTCTACTCGATAAAAACAATGCGTCCAAATGGTGGGGTTATTTGGCAGACAGCGGGACTATGAAGCATCGGTGTCATGATGCCACTGTTGTGCCGCCCAAGCTCAAAGAACGCGCA
>DAHXLZ010000054.1 GCA_027365715.1 Methanomassiliicoccales archaeon
CGTAGCCGCAGGAAGCGCAGAATCCTTTGATGTTGTATGCGTGTTTTCCGCATCTCCTGCATATGATGTGCGACTTGCCCTTGCTGTGTTTTCCAGTTTCTCCCTCAGCTCGAACGAGTTTACCAGATCGCCATTGTGACCCAGCGCAACATCACCTACCGCCGAGCTCAGGACGAGCGGCTGCACATTTTCTATCATGTCATCGCCGGTCGTCGGATAGCGGACATGCCCTATGCCTGCATTGCCTGAAAGAGAAGAGATGTTTTCGCTATTGAAGACTTCATGTGCGAGGCCCAGTGCGCGCACCGCTTTTATCGTCTCTGTCGAGGAACTGACCGCTATGCCGGCACTGTTCTGACCCCTGTGCTGCATAATGCGCAGACTGGCGTACAGAAACGGTGCTACATCGCCTCGTGAGATCATACCGACAACGCCGCACTTATGTTCGGCTTTGTCGGGATTCATCCTATCATCATCCTTAATGGGGTTTCGCCCATGTATAGGATCTTGCCTTTGCCTTCTTTCCGTAGCCGCAGGAAGCGCAGAATCCTTTGATGTTGTATGCGTGTTTTCCGCATCTCCTGCATATGATGTGCGACTTGCCCTTGCTGTGTTTTCCCTGTGATGGTGTTCCCTTGCTCATGATGGACACCGATTTCAGGGTGAAATATAAATAACATTGTCTCCGCGGACTATCGCAACCTCAAGCTTGCGGACGACTTCGTTATTCACAAGTTCTTCTGCATTTTTAAGCACCAGGTTCATATGGGGGTCATAGCCATCCAGTACCCCTCTGTATCCCCTGCTCCCTTTGAGTTCAACCATTACCTGAGATTCCATGGCCTGTGCGAGGACTGCCAGGGGCTTCAAGGCATTTACCATGCCTGTTACATTTTGAGATTGCTTATTAAGCTTTTGTAATGCAATCGCAGAATGAATCATTCACAGTGCGTTCATCTGCAGCGCGGAGTGAACTCAACAGGCAGGCGGACAGGCAGTCCCGCTGCGCTGTCCGGCCGGTAATATTTTACGATCCCTGCCTGAATGACGGAAACCGGCAATTTATTGTCATACATCTGCTTATTGAAATGACATGGATGAGAAAGAAGTCATAGTGAATCTGTTCAGGTACAACAGTCATGTCAGAAAGAAATATCTGGACGCGATGGAACAGATTGATTGGGCGGAAATGGAAAAGAACAGGGAGTCTTCCTTTCATTCAGTCAGAGGTGTCTTCCTTCATGTGCTGGACGCATACACCTGGTGGCTGTTATACGCAGTGGAAGATCGCTCTTCCGAATACAGAAAGCTGAATGCCGATGATTTCACTTCAGTTGAAAGTTTGAGGAAGGCGGAGAAGGACACCGATGCGATTATCATGAAGTTTGTGGAGGGAATCGCGGGAAACCGGCTGGATGACAAATTCACCTTTCACGGGCGGCAGAAAGCATACACATTAATCATCAGGGACATGCTTCTCCATCTGGTTGAGGAAGAGCTGCAGCACAGGGGGGAGATAAACTGCATGTTCTGGCAGATGAATGTGGAACCGCCGGTGACAGGTTATGATGACTGGATTGAAGAGCGGTTCTCAGGACCGGATAAATAAGATCAGATGACAGAACCTATGGTCGGAGCATCGTGTATGTCCATGTCAATGAACACCACACCGTCTGCTATCTCATCCCTTCCCAGTCTTCCTGCGCCGGACGGATGTGCCAGTGCAGACCGTACCATCAGATCCAGCTGAGTGACTGCGAGATTCTCCATATACGTCGTTTCAATATCTGTTTCATAATCACCGTCGTCGGTGAGATAATAGACGAAACCCAGAAAGACGTCCCTCCTGTTGGTGAGTGCGGCGAATTCGCTCATGGAGGCGGAGCCCTCCTGACTCACGATTATGTCACGGGCATTGAGCTGGAACTCACCCTCTTCTGTGACGCCACCTCTTTCACCCAGTCGCAATTTTGTTACGCTTTTGGGCCCGTGCGTGCCCTGTCTGAACAGACGCCAGTCCAGGTTGCCATCCACAAATATGGGCATTTCCTGAATCCTGTCAATGCTCAGAAGCTCGTCGAGAAGCTCTTCCATCACGGACAATGCCGACGTTTCTGACCTTTCTGTTCCCACTGTTCTCAAAGATGCTGTAAATTCCACATCGCGGTCCCGGCTGTCTTCTGCTGCAGCCAGAATCCTGCCCAGGCCGATGACCGATGAGAAATAGCCTTCCCGTATCATATCGCCCGCTTTCGAGCGCAGAATGGCATGGTCGGTCCATATGCCGCGCTCCATCGAATTGTCTCTGAAGGAGCGGTACACTTCATCAGCCTCCCTCAGCTCTTTCCCCAGTTGTCCCTCGTGGTACGTGTGCAGTTCCCGGAGACCGTAAGATTCCAGGTCTTCGTAGCCTTCAGGAACAGTCCCGCGCCAGTCGCGCCATACACCGCGGCACGACATATCTGCGGTGAGCTGTATCCTCCACATCAGATGGTTGTGAACAGGAAATGCCCTGCAGAAGTGTGGCCTGTTGCCATAAATTGTGCATTTTCTGTCCTTGAGAAGTGTGCATGGCCCGCCTGACGAAAACATCGAAAGAGCTCTCTTTGAATTGTCTATTGAGCTCCTGGTAACCGAATTCCGGAGCTGTTCCACCGATAGAAAGAACTTAGTCTCATCGGGCAGAAGTTCAGGCTGACAGAGGCAGCACAGGCCGCATCCGTCGATGCAGCGAAAAGCATGCCCTTTCAGCTCTGCCGAATCAATTTCCATGAGTCAGACCGCCGCTTTCTTACCGGAGGGTTTCATCTTAATCGAACCGTCACCGACCAGTTCTCTCCCCCTCAGATAAACACTTTGCGGAAAAATCGCACTGTATCCCTCAAAAGGCGTCCAGTTGCATTTCGAGTGCAGCGACTCTGATCGTATCGTTGTTATTTTCTTCATGTTGATGACCAGAAGGTCTGCATCATACCCTTCGGCTATCCTCCCCTTCGTTAAACCGAATATTCTGGCCGGCTTTTCACACATCATTTTGACCAGCATCTCAAGACGGAGTTCACCGGATGCGACCATGTTGAGCATTAGCGGGAGCATTGTCTCGACACCCGGTATTCCGGACGGGGCGTAATCGAAATCGTTCCCCTTTTCTTCAACCGTGTGCGGTCCGTGGTCGGAGCCTATGGTGTCGATGTGCCCGGAGAGCATCGCCCTCTGAAGTGCCAGTCTTTCATCTCTCCTCCTCAGTGGCGGATTGACCTTTCCGTTTGCGCCAAGATGCATATCGCAGTCCAGCAGAAGATGATGCGGTGTGACTTCGAACGTCAGATTCTGCGGGTGCCGCATTTCGACACTTTCCTTTAGCGTGGCATGAAGGACATGAATCTTCGGCGCCTTTGGGCTGTTCGCCAGTCCTATCAGTGTTCGGATGGCTTCAATCTCACACACCGGCGGTCGGGCTCGGTAGTGGTCCCGCAAATTGCTTTCCGCAATCCTGTTACGAAGTGAATCATCCTCCGCGTGAACCATCACGGGCCTGCCAGTCGCTGCCGCCGCATAGATCAGGCTCCGCTGCAGTTCAGGGTCATCACAAATCAGGTCACCCGTAGAGCTACTCATGAACATCTTGAAGCCTGCGGCCTTCTTAGCGAGTTCCTTGACCCTGACGCCCTTGACGAGAGCTGCATATACGGCAAAGTCAACATATGCTTTCTCTTTAAACATTTCAATCTTCTTTTCGACTCTTTCAGGTGTTATTGTCGGCGGTATTGTATTCGGCATGTCTGCTACGAAGGTTACTCCGCCAAATGCCGCTGACATGGTGCCTGTGGAGATGTCCTCCTTGTGTGTGAGCCCTGGTTCCCTGAAGTGTACATGGAGATCAACGGCACCGGGAATTATGATGGCATTGTCGAAAGTCTTCCGTTCGGAGGCTTCGATATTCTTCCTGATGCCGACAATCTTTCCGTTTCTTATGCCCACTGAGCTCTTCACGAGCATTCCGTCTATGAAAAATGTACCGTCAATTGCAAGTTCCGCGACAGTCGTCAGCACCCCTCCCGGTGTTTGGTGGGACAATAATTCACAAATATAAATAATGAAAGCAGTGGAACAAGCGGTCAAACAGCAGCGTTGCGATGCTCAAAGAAGCTTCCTTTCAACCTTTCCATAGGGTTCCAGTTCATGAAACACTTCTGCTTCAAATCTCAGTACTTTTGTCCCTTTATCGTGCCACGAATTCTCAGGAAGCTCTGCTTTCCAGCATGTCTGGGAAAGGAACTCCTCACTTGACCATCCTTCATCCACGGCAACCTGAGGAAGCAGCAACCCCCTGAATCTTCCATGCTCCACAATGAGGCCGTCTCTTCCCACCTTTATCCTGTCCGGAAGCTCCCACGGGGTACCGACTGCAAGCGGTTGAGGTGCTGTGAGCACGCTGACTTCAACAGTCAATTTTGGCAGTTCAGGCGCTCTCACAGGCTCGAAACGCGGATCTCCTATTGCCGCCTCAACCGCGGCGTTGAGTAAAGCAAGTTTCAGCTGAAAGACCGGATCGGAGAATCCAATACATCCGCGCAGCCTTCCTTCGGGGTAGGTGAGCAGAGTCACGAATGCGCCGGCGTTCACTTCGAACGTTTCCGTCAGCTTCAGGCGTGGCGACCTGTAACTTCCGGTCGTAACGGTGCTGTCCGCTACTTCCCTGGCGTACCTTACTGCAATAATTCCCTCTTCGTCGCTTAGCATCCTGTTCTGTGAAGTATATCGCTGCACATTAATTTAATGCCTTATGCCGCATCCGACCAGCGGTGTGTCCATATTTCCCGCAACATCAATGCTGCAAAATGCGTTGGCCGGTCCATGCCATTCAAACTGTCCGGGATGAAGGAGATGCGCAAGCAACTCCACTCCCGTCACAATCCTGGGACCCGGACGCGTGAAGTAGGAGCCGGCATCGACCGCAAAGACACGACCTTCCTTTACGGCCGTAATGCTGTTCCATGACCGGCGTGATGCAAGTTTGCCCGCCTCGACAACCATCTCGGGGAGATGCATGCCGCAGGAGGAGATGATTATGACCTCGGGATCCCATTCAATCACTCTTTCCCATTCAATGCAGACTGACGGAAGTCCTTTCCTTCCAAGTCTGTCGCTTCCGCCAGCGATCTCTATCATCTCTGGTATCCAGTGGCCTCCGCAGTAAACCGGGTCGGTCCACTCCATGAAAAAAACCCGCTTCGCAGCTTCCATTTGCCCTGTCTTCTCTCTGACGGCTGAAATCCTTGACTGCAGTGATGCTACAAGTGCAGCAGCCTGGGTCTCTCTGCCCGTGGCAGCGCCAAGATCGACAAGATTCTCCAGAATCTGACCTATTGTGTGTGGACTCAAATCAAGCATCCTCGGTGTGTTTGAAAGCGATGATATCGCCCGCCCGATGAGTTTGCCGGAAGCAGCGCAGACGTCACAGAGTCCCTGGCCTATTATCAGGTCCGGTTCAACGGCTGCAAGAATGTCTGTATCAATAACATAAAGATCAAGTCCACGCTTCACCCTGTCGCTGACCACTGCATCGATTTCAGATGCCGTCATTGCTGTCATATCAACGGCGCTATGTATGACAACCGGCTTCTTTCTCGCATCCTCCGGAAAATCACATTCGTGTGTTACGCCTGCCAGGCGGTCACCCGCTCCAATCGCATAGAGCATTTCTGTCGCACCCGGAAGAAATGAAACTATCCTCTCAGCTTTCAATTCCACGCAACGAAAAACACCGCATGACTATCTAAACTGTTCGGCCGCACACCGGTTTCATCCACCATTCCAAAGTTTACCGGCAATGAACTTCAGCAGAAAAGATTTATAAACTCAGTTTAAATGAATTGAACCAGTCATGAAATTCGTAAAGATATCGCAGGTCGAGATTGGAAACATCAGGACACTGTACGAAGGCGTGATGGCCAGCGCTTCACATGGACTGTTCTTCAGAGAAGGCATTCTGACCGGCAGTGAAATAGTGAAAATCGCTAAAGGGGAGGAAGGAGATCTCCTCAAGACTGCCACGAAACTTCTGGTCGCTCGAGGCTGGGCCGAGAACGTTGTATTCGACGAGAACAAAATCGTGGTGAAGGGTTCAATCGAAGTGGGAGACTCCAGCCAGCCTACGTGTCACAGACTCCGGGGTGTTTTCAAGAGGCTCTATGAAGCGTCACAGCATCATCGCATCTTCTGCGAAGAGGCAGAGTGCGAGAGCCTGGGTTCACAAAACTGTGTCTTTACTGTGAAGAAGCTGGAGGATGAATAGAATGCCTGATGAACTTCGTGGTATGCTTAATGAATTGAGAAATGAAGGAGCCAGATCGTCTGCGGTAATAAGCAGAGACGGGCTTGTAATTGCTGCCGATCTTGACGCCGGAGCCTATGTCGAGACATTCGCAATAATGTGTGCAACGCTGATGGGCGCCGCAGTGACAGCGAATATGGAGCTCAAGCGCAGCGTGCCGGAGAAAGTCACGGTCGAGAGCAGCGACGGCAAGATGCTCATTCTCAATGCAGGCAGAAAGGCGGTAGTAGTTACAGTGATTGGCACTGGTGCAGACGAATCTGTAATTTCCAGGCTGATGGAGAAGATTGCAGAACATCTTAAACAGAGCTGAACTTCATTCATCGCACTTTTCCCGAACAGTGTGCCTGGCTGTTCAGCCATATCCGCCGGGCCAGTCAATAGCTGAATACGCAGATTTGCACGGGCTGCCGCTTGTGTACTCCACTTTTTCCGATGCCATTTCCAGGACCAGTGAATAAATGGTTTCTGCATCCGCCCTGTGGATACATCCGCCGGACGTATGGTCTGAAAGTATTTTCTTTATGGATTCGGCATCACCGGCTGTGCTTTTAAGGCCGATCTTCCTTCCGTTCATGAGAGCAAACGGGAATTCTGTCACCTCTTCCACCTTGAACGAAGAGCCGTCCCACACGGCGTAAAATGCTCTGGAAGCGTCCGCAACAACAAACGACGATCTGTGCATCGGTGTGATGCCTCTGAGTTTATCCACGGCTGTTGAAAGGTCTTTTGACGATTCGGACAGCATTCTCGGAATCATATATGCTGCTGTTCCAGCCACAGGTTTTTCATTTTTTTCAAGTATGTCTGCGCATGCGAACACACCAAACACGCCAATGCTTTCAAAAGTGCCGCCGAAATAGCCACCCATTCTTCCAAGTGACGCATAGGAGTCATTTGGATCGAGGCGCAGCAGGTTCCTGGCCGTCGCGGATGGAGAAGCTGCAAAATTTCGCCCGAGAATCAGCGAACCTGATTGTTTTGATATGATGGTCATTGAAGCAGCAGGTGAAGCAAAAGTGTCGGAAGCCTCACACAGTATTGCTTCGAACTCTATTGAGATTCCCTCTGCTATGCCCTGCAGCTCATCCTTGAGCACGGGATGCACGTTAAATGTCGAATCGGCGGATTTAAGTGCGTTTTCAAGCAAAGTGCCGTCGGGGGTCTGTGACAGCCTTTCATGTACAACGGGTGTGAAGGCGTCCGTCATCTTCCTGCCGATGTCGTAGTGATTGCCGCCTGCATTCACCAGCCTGTAATTGTCCGCCATTTCTGAAGTCGAAGAATCTTCTGTCATCGGTTGAATCTCCAGCGCATAAATTTTCTACGTATAAATAAGCATGACGAATTTCAGGGAGTATGCGGCAGCACCGTTGTCATGGGCCTATCCGGCGGATGCAGATTCAAGCAGGATTGATGCTATGTCCGTGACATTCCTTCCGGCATTGATATTAATTCTGCAAACAGGACAGGCGGTAACAACCGTGTCAGCACCCGTTTCTGCTAGTTGCCCGCCTCTCCTTTCCGACACCGCCTTTGCCGTTTCCGGAAACAGCAGTTCGTCAGGCCCGCCGCAGCAGTGTGTTCTCCTGCCGTTCTTCGACGGAAGCGAAACACTGCAGGCTCTGCTTAGAAGATCGTCTGGCGCAGGAAACGAAGAGAACCTGCGGGAGAGGTGGCAGGGCTCGTGAAACACAATCTTCTTTCCAGTTTGTTTCAGTGCGACGCTGCCTATCAAATCAAGATAGTGCAGAACTTCGAAATCAAAGTCCCGGATTACAGACGGAACGACGTTTTTCAACAGATCGTAAGTATGCGGATCGACGGTGATTATCCTGCTCACACCCCTTTTTCTGAAGGATTCTGAGAGCCGCAAGGCGTATTTTGAAAACGAATCTGTGAAACCGAGATCATTGAGCAGCGTTCCGGGATACATTTCATCTTCATACATGTAGCTGAATTCGATGCCTGCCAATTTTAAGAGTGCGGCAATATCCCTCAGATGGCCGTCCATCGCCGCCGACACCCTCCTGTCCCTGAAAAGCGCCGCTGCACGGGACAGCTGGGGAAAACGTGTCACAAGCTCGGCAATCCTGCCTGCCTTTGCAGTCCGGCCCTGAAGCAGTCCAGCCAGGCGGCGGCTGTAAGCCATCAGCTGATACATCTGGCCCGTGTAGAGAAGTGTGTCTCCGCGCTCTGGAATATTCAGCCCCTCTGCCCATCTGTACATGGCGGAGCCGGCTGGAAGCAGTGAATTGTAGCGCATAATCATCTTCTCCATGAGTCTTGCATCTGGCGGCGCAGAACCGGGAGAGAGCAGTTCCCTGGCATAGTGCGATACCCGGCCGGCATTCACTCCGGCAGGGCAGACTTCAAAACATGCGTAGCAGTCAAGGCAGGAATAAAATGAGTCTGCAAGTGCAGAAATGTCACTGCCCTCCCTGACCCTGTTCAGCAACTCTTTTGAAAGCAGAACGCGCCCTCTGGCACCACGCGATTCCGAGTAACGCGAGGCGGGCTGAGTCGGGCATACCGATTCACAGAATCCGCAGCTGATGCACTTTCCTGATTCGTCTGACAGTTTTTCCATTATGCCGCTCAAATGAACACCTTTCCGGGATTGAGAATGCCCTTCGGATCCATCGCTTTCTTCAACCCCTTCATCACGTCCAGCGTCGCCATTGAAGATCTGTATGAATACTCCATTTCCAGCAGTTCTCTCTTCTCCACACCAATGCCATGCTCCGCGGAAACGCTTCCTCCGTGCCTGAGCGCGAGTCTTGCGATTTCGGTGTGGAATCTGTCTACCCTGTCAGCCTCCTCCCTGTTGTTGAAATCGACGAACATGTTTGCATGTATGTTCCCGTCACCAATATGGCCGAACAGGGCAACAGACACGTTCATTTCACCGGCAAGAGCATCTATCTCGGCAAGTATTGAGGAGAGTTCAGACGGCGGTACCACAACATCGCCGATTAGAACGCGGTCGTTTTCGCTGCGGCGCAGTTTCAGGAGTGAGGAATAGGCACCCTTCCTCGCGATGTAGAGTTTTCTCATTTCTTCTTCATCGCGTGTGAACAGAACATTCAGCGGGTTAGACATCCTGAGGGTGGAAGAAAGGTCATTCAGATATCTGTCCATTGCCTCCGGCGGGCCGTCTATATCCAGCAGGAGCATGTATGCAGCATCGCCGGGCAGTGAAACTTTGCCGCTCTTTACCACCGCATCCATTGTCTTCCTGTCCAGAAATTCCGCCACCGTGGGCTGAACACTTCCCGCACGCACACTGGCGACAGCTTTTCCCAGTGATGCTATGTCAGAATAATACGCAACAACCCTTCCTGTGGATTCGGGAGAATTGACTATCTTCAGATACGCACGTGTAACAATCGCAAGCGTGCCTTCGCTTCCGACAAGCAGGGACGTCAGGTCATATCCAATCCTGGATTTCAGTGTCCTGTTACCGCACTGAATGACTGTGCCGTCTGAAAGCACCGCTTCTACTCCCAGCACCCAGTCCTTTGTCGTCCCGTACTTCAGGCACCTCAGTCCCCCGGCGTTTGTGGAAATGATGCCGCCAACAGTTGCGGCTATCGAACTGCCGGGATCCGGAGGAAACAGATGACCGTCCTTCGAAAGCCGTTCATTCAGATCATCAATTCTCACACCAGCTTCGGCAAGCACGTATTTGTCAGTCACGCTTACCTCAACTATCCGGTCCATTCTCAGCAGATTGAGAATGATCCCCTTCCCTCTGATGACCGAAGCACCTGTCAGTGAAGTCCCTCCGCCTCTGGCTACAACGGAAATGCCGTTCTCGCAGCAGTATTTCATGAGCTCTGAAACCTGCGCTGTGTTTTCAGGCAGTACGACAGCCAGCGGCATATCGCCGCCGAAGTGTGAAGCATCACTCATGTACGGCAGCATTTCCTCCGTTCTGTGAAGGACACAGCCCGGCAGCCTGTCTGAGAGGTCTCTGGCAACATCCATTTGAATCAACGCGGGCGGTTAACCGCTGTATCTAAATCAGTGTTTCCCATGGATCGCGCAGAATGGCCGGAAAACCGCACAAAGCCGGCAACTTCAGGATTCGGAGCAGGCGGGCGTCGGTCTACTCGTGCTGTGACAGGAAGCCGAGATATGATGCTATCACCTTTTTCCTGATGTCTGCATGGAGCATCATGTCATGGTCCATTCCTTTCAGGAGGCATAGCTTCTTCGGCCTGCCGGCTGCCGAATAAAGACGCCTGCTGTTTTCAGGAGAAACAAGGGAATCGGATTCGCCGTGTGCTATGAACACCGGCCTGCCCGCAAGGTGCCTGATATGCCTGATGGGACTGTGTGAAATCAGGGATCTGACACTCTGAGCTCGAAGTGCATCGGGGCGCCTGCGGTTGAGCTTCTGGTCAAGTTCTATGATTTTTCTGTACTTCTCGTCAGGAGCGAGAATGTCCACCACCGGAATGCTTTGCGGCACGCCTGTCCTGAACTCAAGATCCTCGCTCCTGCAAAGCGCGGCCATAAACTTGTTGTACCGCTTCCCGTGCCGCTCCCTCATCCATGTCTCTCCATCTGATATTCCCGACACAGCACACACCGACGACACTCTGGAATCCATGCTTCCCGCGATCAGCGCGTTTGATGCGCCCATGCTTATGCCAATCAGATGAACTCTGCTGAAATGGTAGCCGCACTTCAGCAGGGACACAGCCTCAATAAGCTGCCTCACCTGACTGTCGAAAAACAGCTCATTTCTGAGTCCGGTTCTGTGGGAAATCCTGAGGATTGAGTAACCCATCTGCTCCAGCTCTGCTGATGTAGCGGACTCCTCAGGATCGTCTGCATTGCCCGCAAGACCGTGGCATATTATGAACGCTTCTTTTCCATGTCCTGCGTTAACTGTGCCGGTAATGCGATTGCGCCCGTCGGAGAAATTCACTTTGCGCCTCATTTTAACTGCCGCCATTCAATTTCACGGATTTTCGCGACCTTTTCAGTCGGACCCGGTATATGGAATGTGGTATAATCTTTCATCTGAACGCAATGTCCATCTGTCTTTTCTGGCACAAATCAGTCAGACTGCAGGCGGAGCTGAAGGCACAGTTTCATCCTTAATTCCAGACAGCTGCATGAGCACGACGGCAGATACAATGAGGATGCCACCTCCATACTGCAGTGGCGTAAGAACGATGCCGAGCAGCAGCAGTGATGAAATTGCCGCTGACAGCGGCTCCACTGTTGCAGCGAGCGAGGCGCGTGTTGCTGACACACTCTCCATACTCCTGACGTACAGGGTGAACGGGATAAGCGTACCAATCATGGACACAAATACAATCAGCAGCATCACTGTAGGGAATAAGGACGCTGTAAGTTTTCCGAAATAAGACAGTGAAGGCAGCAGAGAGACTGGTATTGACAGCAATCCTCCGGTTATCAGTGCCCATGTTACAGAATTTGTTGCGCCAAACCTGCGTATCATCGGGCCGGACAGAACGGTATAGACTGCAGCAGTCAGTGCCGAGAGTACTCCAAGGATGAGGCCGACGGGATTGATGGCTATGCCCATCCTGGCTTCAGGAAAATTTGTTGAGAGTTCAAATATGCCTGCCAGCGCAAGAGCAATAGTGATGTACAGCGCGGGCCTGAGGTTCACCCTGCCTCTTATGACCTCAAAAGCAACCACAATCGGGAACATGAGATACTGGAGCATTGTTGCCACTGGTGCGCTGGAATACATTATTGCGCCGAGGTATGTAAGCTGGACGAGAAGAAGACTGACTGAAAAAAGCAGGAAGAGTTTAAGGTTGCCACGCGGAAGGGTGGGCCTGAGGAGGAGGTAGAGCACAGAGCCGGAAAGCAGCATCCTCACCATCAGGAGCGTGAGAAACGGCATGCGGTATGTCGTGAAAAGAGCTGAAGCAACAGTCCCGGACAGTCCCCAGAGCATCGCTGCGAAGAGTGCGTAATATAGCCCAGAAGGTATACCCCGTCCCGCCATGATCGGAGTCGGGGAAGGTATGCCCGGCTATACTACTTTGTCGCCGTTAAACCCGTCCTGAATGTTCCAATTCTGGAACTCAACGTGGAATGCACTCAGAATAGAGAAAGGCAGTTTCATCTGTGTCAGTGATCGCAACACGGGCAGTTGTTCTGAACAGCTGCTTCAAAATGGGTAAAGTGAGAGGAACTGGAAAAGATTAAAATAAGACATAGCTGAAGAATGTATGTGCGAATCCGCAGGAAGAGGGAACCAGAAACAGTACTCAAACTCGGACCTGAGGGCGTCTTCTTCAGCGAGGATGATCCGAACAGGATCGGTTACGATACGGCAATTATGGGCAAGGGACCGAAAATATACATTCATCCCATACTGAGCATACCGGAAGAGTGTCCCGGTCTTTACGAGGAAGGTTTTGTCAGGGCGCTTAAATCGGAAATACTGGCAGACCTTGAAGGTAAGCTGAAGAAGGAAGTTGAGAGTGTCGTTTCTCGAACCGGAAAGGAATTCGCCATCTACATACTCGAGGACACACCGGACGGTGAATATCAGGAAAAGATGGAGAAGCTGAAAACACAATTCAGGGCACTGAAGGCGGCATTATTGTTTGTTGGCGAAATGCGTTCACAGTATCAGAATGAGCAGAATGGCAACGCTTTAGCCAAACAGGATGACCACAGCGGCAATATAGAAAGACGAGATAATGACAAGAGCGATTGAGGGCAGATACAGCCTCATGAAACGAATTTTTCTTCTATCGGACATTCTTACCGAGACAGCCTGGTAAATGAATGTGGCCGCAAGCGCATACATCAGGTATTGCCTGACCGGCAGGTAAAAACCGTGTGCCCTGAGATAGACGGCGACTGCAAGAACCGCAACTGCGGCACCGGTCTCCACGGCAAACGCATAATGCCTTGTGCCCGGACTCAGCGACAGGTGTGCGTTGACAGTGTAAAGCGCGAAGTTGAGAGAGAGCACAATTATGGTGAATGTGCCGTACTCCCAGAGAGAGGAAAAGAACGGCGCGAAGCCCACACCAAAGAAGAGGAAATGAACGGTGAAGAGAACAGACGTGAATGTGTTGATCGCCAGGGCGTGATATGCGAGTTCCGGGTATTCCGTCATTGGAGGCAGCCCTCTCCTCCTTATGAACGCCTTCAATGCCACAGGGACTGATTTACTCAGAACCATGGCAGGAATGGCTGAAACAGTCCATGGAAAGAGATTACTTAAATCTACAGCCAACAAAGTCGTTCATGCTCCGCCTGTGCTCCGTCTGCAGAGCTCAAGGCTGTTCATAGTAAAAATGATTTATCACATGAATGACGAGATACACGGTCATTGCAACACTCTGCCCGAACAGGATGGTGAACTGTGAAATGATCTGCGCATCATAAGAACTGTCTGTTGAAACAGTGACTGACATGCTGAGGTTAAAACGCAGAGACAGCGGGGCTGGCGAAGCATACACACTCACACCATAGCCGGGCTGTGGTCCTGTCTGGAACTGGGGGTATATCGTGGTGGCGCTGGAGAAATTCAGCGTGAAGCCTGCAATTGCAGTCAGATTGGTGAACGCCAATGGCGTCGCCGAAACTGTTGCTGTTGCTGTTGCAGACGACGTCAGTAAGAACGACGGGTAGTTTGCCGCCTGGACAGGGCAGTCTGTGACAGTCCAGCCGGCACCTGTAGCTGAATAGGCTACGGTGCCGTTGGCTGAGGCGACAAATATGCCGCTGGGCGAGCATCCGATCGCTGACACCGTTCCAGAACCGAATGGAACGCTGCCGAACTGTGTGAACGCAAGCAGGACAGTGGCGGTGGTGAAGGAGAATGCTGCCCGGTAAACAGGAAGGCCGCTATCGGGAGACGCGGCGTAAATGTAATAGTTTACCGAGGAGCCGTGCACACTGTATCCGGCGTGTGTAATCGAAACTGCAGATGTGGAAGGGACATTGCCTGCATAGCTCCAGACGGCCGTGGCTGAAGAAAATTCTTCCACTGATGAATTTGCCGACACTGCGAATATGACAAACCTTGTTGATGCAGGCTGATGGTGATGATGTCCGTGAATCTGACCGGTTTTTCCTTCAAGCGCAGTTGCCGAAACCACAGGTGTTATCGAAGCTGAAGGATAGAATTTTGCCGCCGGATTCCCATTGGAAGGGATAACCACTTTGAGTACGCTGCCTGTTATGGTCACAGCATACAGATCGCTTCCAGATGACGAGATGGATGTCCAGGGGGAGGAGGAATATGCCGAGGGGACAATGCCCCATATTGCAGACGCATTGAACCATGTGCCCGAAGCAAAACTGTAACTGTAAAGGCAGCCGCCCATCGTTAGAAGCGTTATGTATTCCGGCCGGGTGCCGAGCCCGGCCACATTGCCTGAGGGAGTCACGGCGGCAGACGTTACAGCACCTGTTCTGCTCATTGCGAATA
>DAHXLZ010000057.1 GCA_027365715.1 Methanomassiliicoccales archaeon
CCTTCAGGGGATCACACCATGAATATCCCTGTATTATTGACCCTCCCACGGCGCTCGAAAATAGCAGAAGCTTGCTGTCGAATCCCGCAAGCAACGGTATTCCGAGAAGTGAAAGGAGAAACAGCGTCAGAGATATCGAGAGAAGGCGGTTATTTTTGAAAAGGCCCCTGAAGTCATCAATCTCAGGTCCTTTAATACCGGTTGCCATGATTGCCAGAACCATGAATGCACCGGTGGAAGCCAGCGCATGCGTCAGAATCTGGAATATGCCTGACGATATCGAAAAGACCTGAAGACTTCCTCCGTAGAGACCGTGATCGCCATAAGCAGCTGCAAAAACAGGTAACGCAATCAGCATGTAGCCTGCCTGCCCTATACTCGAGTACGCAAGCATACGCTTCATGCTCTTCTGCTGCAGGGCTGCAACGTTACCCACAGTCATCGTCAGTATAGCAAGCACACCTATGACTGGAGCCCATTCTGTCCTGAATGCGATCAGAGCAACAACGAACAATTTGAGCATGGCGGCGAGCCCTGCTTTCTTGGATCCGGAAGACAGGAAACCGGAAACAGGAGTGGGTGCGCCTTCATAAACGTCTGGCGCCCACATATGAAATGGAACAAGTGCCACTTCGAATCCGAAACCTGCTATTATGAGAACTACGGCAACCATTGCCGTGGGAAAAAGAGGGCTTGATGGTGTGATCCCCTGAAGGGAGGATGCGAGGGCCGAAAGCTGAAGAGTGTGTGTCAGACCGTACAGAAGAGAGATTCCATAGAGGGCGATGCCGGCAGAGAGTGCGCTGATGATGTAGAATTTCATGGCTGCCTCCACACCTGTCCGGTCCTTTTTCCTGAAGGCGGTGATTGAAGCACTTGCAAGGCCGGTGAGTGCTATGCCGACGAATAACGTGATCAGATCAGTTGAGGCGGAAATCACCATCATTCCGACTATGGAAAGCATGAGCAGACTGTAGTATTCACCCTGATTCCTGTCCTCCCCGATGTATTTTACGGAAGGCAGCACTGTGATGAGCCCGACCGACAGGAAGATGAGCTGGAAGACAGCAGCGAAGTCATCCTCGACCATCACATTGCCGAACGATTGCGGATTCGGCAGTTCACCACCGAGTATCATGAAGAGGAGGACGAATGTGATCAGCATTGTGATCACAGATATCCATCCGAGAACTCTGTTCGATGCATAGAACGACAGAGCAGCCGCCAGTATGGCGCCGGCAACCATCACAATGATAGGAGACATGCCGGATGCGAAAAACTGAATCATTTCAATGCACCCGCCATAGTTGAGTAGTAGTGAACTGCTGCGGCGTTAATTGGATTGAACATGACCCACGGAGCAATGCCGAATGCGATTATTACCAGAATGAGTATTGTCATCGGCAGCCATTCGTACCATCTGGAATCGTGCACACTGCTGAAATCCACGCCGGTCGAATCTGGACCGAACATCGTCCGCTGCATTGACCAGAGATAGTAGCCTGCAGTTATGACGACGGTAAAGATGGGTATTATAAGCAGAACGCCGAAACTCAAAAAGGTCACGTAGAATACGCTGAATTCGGCCGCGAAACCGACCATTCCGGGCAATCCGAGCGATGCCAGGAAGCCGGTCATCATCAGTGTAGCAAGAATCGGCATCTTCCTGGCCAGGCCACCGAGTTTTGTCATATCCCTGGTTCCCGCGTGATGCTGTATTACGCCTGCGGACATGAAGAGGACTGCGGTTATGAGACCGTGAGCAAACATCTGGAAATCGGCAACGGTAATGCCGAGCGTGTTGATGTACCCGGTCGCCGGGTTCAGTGTAAACACGGCAGCGGCAATAGCAAGCAGAACCAGACCCATATGGCTGATGGATGAATTTGCTATCATCCTCTTCAGATCGCGCTGCGCCATGCTCACCCATGCCCCGTACAGTATACTGATAACAGCTAGCGCGAGGATGACGTACTCGAAGTACTTCGCGCCGTACGGTAATGTTGGAATCGCGATCCTGATTATACCATAGGAACCCATCTTAAGCAGCAGTGATGCAAGCATCACGCTTCCGCCTGTGGGGGCGTCCGTATGAGCGTCGGGGAGCCATGTGTGGAATGGGAAAACAGGCATTTTCACAATGAACCCGAAGAAGAGGCCAACGAAGACAATTTCCTGAAACAGTGCCGGGAACAGAGGGGAAACCTGTGCAATCTTGATCATCGAGAAGGTAAACTGCCTTGCAGGGAAGAAGCTGTGATATTCAAAGTAAAGAGCGAAGAATGCCAGAAGCATTACAAGACTCGATGCGTGTGTGTAAATGAAAAATTTGGTGGCGCTGTAAACCCTTTTCTGAGAACCCCAAATCAATATTATGAAATACATAGGCACTAAAACGATTTCCCAGAAAATGTAGAAAATGAAGTAATTGGTTGTAGTGAAGACACCCAGTACACCGACTTCCACGAGCAGAAGCATGCTGAAATACTGATTGCTTCTGTGCTCGACGTCCCACGAGAAGACTACGACAAGGAAGGAGACGAGGGAAGTGAGGAATACCATCGGGAGCGCGATGCCATCCACCCCAACCGCATAACTTATCCGGAAATACGAAGTGCTTATCCAGGTGTAATGTTCTGTGAACTGATAGTCCGGATTGCCGTAGTTGAATGCAAGAAGGATGTAGATACCCAGAAGCAGCGGAATAGCGCTGAACAGGGCCGCAATTAATCTGTTCCTTGCCAGGTCGGCCGGCATCATCAGCAGGAGAGCGAACCCAATCAGAGGGAAAAGAAGCATCAACGACACAATCAGCATTTTCATACCCCCATCATCGGCAGCAGAATCAGAAGAACAGCTATCACTACGATTCCGAGTATGATCACATCAGCATAATTCTGCACATTGCCCGTTTCCGTTCTTCTGACTTTTTCCGACATGAATACAAAGAATCTGCCTGTTTTGTTGACTGTTCCATCAACAACCCTGCTGTCAAAAAAGTCCAGTCCCCTGGCAACATTGTATCCAATCCAGATTCCAAGTGTATCATAGATCTGCGGGAAGTAGTATCGTTCTTCGAGGACCCTGTAGAAGCGTGATGCGACTGGACCTGACACAGCCTTCTCGCCAGTCCTTCCCCTCCCCCATATTGAATAAGATATCCCCAGACCAGCAAAAGCGAGAAGCAGAGAGAGGTAAGTTGCAGGATCGTAAAGAATACCGAGAACACCGTGAAATTGGGCATACGGTGAAATCACTGAAGATATCGCGATTGGATAATGCACCGCCTCTGCAAAGCCTGCAACACCAAGCACCACCATGCCGACAGCAAGGGTCAGTGCGGCGAGTATAATCAGCGGAATCGTCATGACCGGGGGTGACTCGTGAACATGAACCGCCGGTGGATATCGCGGTTTTCCGGCGAAGGCCATGAACCACAGCCTGAATATGTACAATGCGGTGAGAAATGCACCTATTATGCCGAACAGCCATATCAGGATGAATAACGGCGAATATGAAGTGCCGCCTAGAGCGGCCTCAAGCGCTGCGTCCTTGCTGAAAAAACCGCTGAACGGTATTATTCCAGCCAGTGAAAGTGATCCGAAGAGCATGGTTACAGAGGTTATCTTAAGCTTTGAACGCAGACCACCCATTTCCCTCATGTCCTGTGTTCCGCCCAGTGCATGCATCACGCTGCCTGCGGCGAGGAAAAGGAGTGCCTTGAATATTGCCTGATTCATCAGATGGAAAATACCTGCAGAGTATCCGAGAGAGTATGATTGACTCCCAATCTGCTGCTGGGAAAGGATGTAAGCGCCGGCGCCGAGCGCCATGAACATGTAACCAAGCTGACTTATTGTAGAGAATGCAAGGACACGTTTTATGTCAAATGTGCCGAGAGCCATCGTTGCCGCAAACATCGCCGTGAACGCTCCGATGAACGATACGAAAAGCGCACTTACCGGCGCCTGGCTGTAAAGCGGATACATACGGGCAACAAGATACACACCGGCGTTAACCATGGTTGCACCGTGTATCATAGCCGACACAGGTGTGGGACCTTCCATTGCATCCACAAGCCAGTCCTGAAGCGGGAACTGTGCGCTCTTTCCCATTGCACCGCCGAACAGCGCCAGTGTGGCCAGCGTGAGGAAGCCCTGACTCTTGAGTGCGCTGACAGACCCTGCCTGAAAGAGCGTCTGGTAAAAGACGGTGTGGTCACCTACGCTGAGAAGCAGGACTATGCCGAATAAGAGGAACATGTCACCGAATCGCGTCACTACGAACGCCTTTTTGGCAGCCTTTGATGCAGACGGTTTCTCAAACCAGAAACCGATAAGCAGATAGGAGCCAAGCCCCACCAGCTCCCAGAAGATGTAGAGCTCGAACAGGTTGTTGGCCATGATGAGGCCAAGCATGACACCCACGAACATCGATATCACGCCGAAATATCGCTTTCTCCGCGCGCCTTCGGCGTGCATATAACCCACACTGTAAACCACAATGAGCAGGCTCAAAGACGAAACAACAGCGATCATTACAACAGTGAGCCAGTCGACATAAATGCCCAGTGTAACGTTCACACCGGCAGAGAAATGAAGGAATGGCAGCTGTTGCTGGAAG
The DNA here is from genome assembly GCA_027365715.1 of Methanomassiliicoccales archaeon. The sequence continues at coordinate 4,624 of DAHXLZ010000057.1, forward strand.
GCCACAGGAGAGATTCCCTGACCGCCGCTCATAAACTCAATGGCCAGAATGAGCAGGGACAATGCGGCCGAAATGCCAACACCCACCACAGAAATCCATTCAGACAGCCTTGGTCTGGAAGAAGGCATTACAGATATCAGAGCAAATGCGATGATTGGTGAAATGGCAACGATTGACGAATATTGCAGAAGAGGATCCAGCTTACCACCTCAGTGTTGCAACTTCGTTGACTTCTACTGTATCACTGGCCTTCCAGAGGACGAGCAGTATCGCCAGTCCGACCGCAATCTCGGCTGCCGCTATTGCTATGGATATCAGCGCGTAAACCTGCCCGTTTGCAGATGCTGCTGTGGTTGGCGCTGTCCCGGAAAAAGCGATGAAGTTGACATTTGCAGCATTGAGCATTAACTCTATTGACAGCAGGACCATTATTGCATTACGGCGGTAGAGCACTCCGAAAACTCCGACTGCAAAGAGAGCTGCAGAAAAGAACGTCACATAAAGGACTGGAACCATTTTCAGTCCTCCTTGGCCAGATAGACGCCGCCAATCATGGATGCTACAAGAAGCAGTGCAAGCACGAGAAACGTCAGTCCGTACCCACCGGGATTAAACATCTGATTGGATATTTCAGAAGTGCCGGGAACTACAGTGCCGATATTTCCCCAATCGGGACCGGTAAGCGCAACGGTCATCACCATAAGCAGCAGAAACGATGAGATTACTGCAACCAACTGATATCTTTCCATTTTCATATCACCTGCTTTCAACCGAGCAGAATACTCCTTCTTGTCAGCATGATTCCGAAGAGGATCAGAACGACGACGGCACCGACATAAATCAATATCTGAATGATTCCGACGTAGAATGCACCCATGAAGAAATACAGCAGCGATATGCCTATGAGTACACCGGCGAAGTACAGCGCGCTGTGCACTATTTCCTTTGAAAGTACCATCATCAGAGAGAGAATCAGTGAGGCTGCCGCAACAATAGCGAAGAATAGAATATCCAGTGTCAGACTTCCACTTCCTGTTTTTGTGATTGCATTCCATCAGTGATTTGTACTACAGGATCGCCCGCTGACGTACTCCTGGGAAGCATTTCCAGAGCATCGAACGGGCACGCTTCCACGCAAAGCGCGCAGCTTACGCAGAGTTCGTAGTTGAACATAGGCAACTTCTTCTCCGGGCCCAGTGTGCCATTGGGTCTCTTTTTTGCAGTTCCTGGAATGCTGACCATGTCGATGACGTCATGAGGGCATGCCCTGTCGCAGGCACCGCAGCCGGTGCAATTGATTTCATATAATTCAGGGTACGGAAACGGCCGCTGGTCCGGGGCCTCCGCCGGTTTTATCGCCCACTCATGAGGTTTGAAAATTTTGTCGTTGCGATCTGTGGTGGCTGTTTCGTATTTGCTTGTCATATGAAGCGCGGTTGACGGACACACCTCTACGCAGAGACCGCAGAACATGCATTGCGCCATGTCCAGTGCAGGCATCCATTTGCTCATCCCCTCACCAGTTTCGTCAAGCATCATGTCCAGGCATTTGTTAGGGCAGATTCTTGCGCATGACTCACATCCGACGCACCTTTCCATTACAAGACCCAGCTCCCCCCTGAAATCGTCTGCCATTACCATTTTCTCCGCCGGGTAGAGGATTGTATTGGGTTTTCCTCCGGCCAGAGATGTTCTGATTAATGTGCGAAGCGATATCCACATCGGTTTGAACGCATAGTCCATGAGCCCGATTCTTTTTCTGTTTGAAGGTTTTGCCATTTCAGAACAACCCCGCTGACCTGAACAGTACGGCTATAAGGATATTGAGAAGCGAGAGCGGCAGAAGGCTCCTCCACCCTATGTTCAGAACCTGATCTATTCTGACCCTCGGCAGAGAACCGCGAAGCCACACGAAGAGCGTGAACACAATATAGACTTTAACGTAAAACCACACAATGGGCGGCAGAAACGGTCCGGACCATCCACCAAGGAATAGCAGGACCATTATGGCTGCACCTGCAAATGAGCGCATGTACGACGCCAGCTGGAACATGGCGAATTTTATTCCGGAGTATTCGGTCATCCACCCGTGTACGAGCTCTGCTTCTGCCTCGGGAGTATCAAAGGGTATCCGCTCAATTTCAGCGACCATCGAAATGAGGAAAACAACGAAACCAATTATCAGTGGCACCACATACCATACGTGGATGCTCTGCAAATTCACAATAGTAACAAAGTTAAAGCTGCCCGCAAGCACAGCGACTGAAATGACAGTTATCAGCAGTGGAACTTCATAACTCATCATCTGAGCGGTAGAACGGAATCCGCCGAGCAGGGAATACTTGTTGTTCGACGCCCATCCTGCTATAACAACGGCAAATGGTTCGATGGCGAAGATAGCGAATGCAAGGAGCAGACCAAGATTTGAATTGACGAAGTAGAAGTTTGGCGCCTGAGGGACAACAGCAAATATCAGAAGCGACGACGCTACTATAATGACGAGTGTTCCGTTGAAACCAAGAGAGTCTGCACTTTCAGGCAGAATCATCTCCTTGACGAGAAATTTAAACGCGTCCGCGAAATTCTGGAAGAAGCCTGCGGGACCCACGACCATCGGTCCCCTCCGATCCATGAATCTGCCGAGTTCCTTTCTTTCCACATAAATCAAAACTATGACATTGACAAGGACTACGACAAGCAGGAATACAGATGCTATGACCCAGGTAAGACCATAGTTGAGCAGCACGTTGCTCCTCAGACCCACGATGCTCAGAAGGATCGAGGCTATGAAGTTGGATATAGAATACAGATAATTCAAAAACCATCACCGATCCGATTCACCAAGGCACATATCCAGACTGCCCATTATCGAAGGCACATCCGCCAGCTTGTAGCCGCGGAGCATTACAGGAGACGCCGATACTGTGACAAATATCGGGCTTCTGATCTTGACCCTGTAAGGCCTGTCTGTTCCATCTCCCTGAACATAAAAGAACGCCTCACCACGCGGATCCTCAGTCCTCGCGTACCCGTCTGCTTTCGGTATATGCCTGGGCACCTTTCCGAGAACAGGGCCCGCAGGCATCTTACTCAGTGCCTGCCTGATAATGCTGCAGCTTTCATGCATCTCGTTGATCCTCACTCTGTATCTGGCAAAGACATCAGACTCCTTCTCGACACAAATGTTGAAATCAAAATCAGGATAAGCTGAATAGGGGTCGTGCTTCCGAAGATCTATCGGAACGCCTGCAGCCCTCAGTGGCGGGCCCGTGACACCAAGATTAATTGCATCAGAGGGACTGAGATAACCTACCCCCTGTGTCCTGATTCTGAATATTTCGCTCTCTTCAATCAGATACTCATATTCAGTCATCCGCTTTTCAAACAGGTCTATCTGTTTCAGACACTGACTGGAGAAGTCTCTTGGAATATCCTGGGAAACTCCGCCGATCCTCGGGTAGTTGTAAGTGAGCCTTGCACCGCAGAGGGCCTGAAGCATGTCGATGAACATTTCCCGCTCTCTCATTGCATACAGGAATGCAGTGAGATTGCCGATATCGGTCATAAACGAAGCAAGCCACACGAGATGCGAAGCAATACGCTGAATCTCGAGTGCCACAACCCTGATGTATTCGCCACGAACCGGCACTTCGATGCCCAGCATGTTTTCAACTGCCGAAACATAGACGTGGTCCCAGCTCATCGATGCCACATAACACAGGCGGTCACAAATTGGCACGATCTGAGGGTAGGTTCTGTTTTCACAGAGTTTCTCAAAACCCCGGTGCAGATACCCTATTACCGGTTCTGCATCGATTATGGTTTCTCCGTCCACCTTGACCTTCAGCGTCCACAGACCGTGGGTGAAAGGATGCTGTGGACCCATGTTTATCCACATCTCAGCCATTGGAATCACCGAATGTCCTCTGGTCGTCTGCCACGAGTTTTTGTGGCGGTGGTCTCTTCCCTTTATTCTCCCAGTCAATCTTCCAGTGATCCATCGTTTTGAAGTCCTTTCTGAACGGGAAAAAGTCCGTTCCTTCGGGTGTTAATACACGCTCAAGCTTTGGATGGTTTTTGAACACTATTCCATACATGTCAAATGTTTCCCGCTCATGCCAGTTCGCGCCTCCCCACAGAAGGCTGAGGCTCTCTACCGACGGGTCATCCCTTGGCAGCTCGCACCGGATCTGCATAACGCATCTGTTTTTGTATGAGCTTATGTGATAGAAGACTTCCCAGCTTCGCCTGAGATCGTTTCCGCCCATGCAGGTTAAATGTTCAAAATCCAGCTTCCCTTTGAGAAAAGTGCAGAATTCCAGAAGTTTTTCTCTGGGTACCTTGTTCGCTTGCAACCGCAAAGGTGTCTTCACTTTAACTTCGATGTCCGGAAATGATGCCTTCAATTCATTGAGAAGTTCACCGGCAGTCCTGCAATCCCTCTGCCCAAGCCCCGAATAATCTTTCTCCTCCTTTGCAGCAACAACTGTAGGTGTAGACATGTATATGCCTCAGCGGGGTAGCATAAATTTTTCCTTTTCATTCCGTATTTTATTCTGCAGCTTCAGTATCCCGTCCAGCAGTGCTTCCGGCCGTGGCGGACATCCCGGTATGTATATATCCACCGGAAGGAAAGTGTCCGCTCCCCTGACTATGTTGTATGAGTCCCACCATGGACCTCCTGAAATGGTGCACTCTCCCATGCAGATGACCCATTTCGGGTAAGGCATCTGCTCATACAGTCTTGTGAGAACCGGCCTGAGCTTCATTGATAGCCAGCTGAGGCATATACATGTCTACACCTACAGTTGTTGCTGCAAAGGA
>DAHXLZ010000083.1 GCA_027365715.1 Methanomassiliicoccales archaeon
GGGGAAGGCAGACAGCCAAGCTTGGTTTTTCATGGACGCTCGGTTTCTTCACAGCCATTCTTACAGGTCTGATTTTCCTTCCACTTGGACCCGACTCCTGGAGATACATGCTCGCCGCTCCGGCCATCCCTTCGCTCGTCATAATACTGATGAGGCACAGGGCCATGGAATCCCCGCTCTGGCAGTCGGAGGCAAAGGGCAGCACAAGGGCCGGAAAATCATCCCAGATATTCGGGAGTGGACTGATCAGGGTTACAGCATTCGCTGCATCTTTCTGGTTCATTTTCGACGTAGTGCAGTACGGCATAACAACGTATGCTCCTTCCGTCGTGAGCGAGATCGGGTTTGCGAGTCATGAAGCATCCCTTACCGGGTCACTGCTTATTGCCGCTATTGAACTGATTGCAACGCTCATAGGAATGCGCTACGTGGACGTGCTCGGGAGAAGAATTCTTCTGATTATAGGGTTTGCGGGAATAGCTCTGTCAATGTTTCTGGCCTCAATCTCAAACAGTGTTTTCATCTCTCTGGGCATACTCCTGCTTTTTGCCCTTTCAACAGGGTTCGGACCGGGAATAATAGAATTTGTGATGCCGCCTGAGCTTTTTCCCACAAACGTGAGATCTTCGGGAGCAGGTTTTGCGAATACAATGAGCAGGCTTGGTGCAGTTGTCGGTGTTGTAATACAACCTGTGCTCAAACAGGATTACGGCATTCATTTCGTGTTCCTTATCTACGGGGTTGTTGCCCTGTGCGGTCTGCTTATAACGTACTTCATGGCACCGGAAACCAGGGGCATCTCGCTCTCTGGTGTGGATGCTGCACAGCCGGAACCGCCTGTTGCCGGGCGATGATTCCATCTGCCTGATTTCACCCTGACGCGGCAGGGAAATGTTTTATAACCGTCGCCCTGTTTGAAAGCGGAAGGTCATAAATGGTGCTGGTTCCTGTCATTGAAGGATCAAAACTGCTGGTCGACTATGACGGCATCAGCAACGCCGCGAGATCCAGGAACGCAAAATCGGTAGCCTTGCAGCTTCCTGAAGGTCTGAGGGCATTTGCTTCACAGATTGCTGGCAGGATTGAATCCACGGCATCTGTCGCGGTTGTGATAGACTCGGAGCCATGCTTTGGTGCCTGCGACATACCCACGCATCTGTTCGGCGCTGCAGACATGGTGGTGCAGCTTGGACACACTGAGATGCCAAGCATAGGTGCCATACCCAAGATGTATTTTGCGAATTTATTCGTGGACATCGACCCTGTACCTGTTGTCGAGAAAGCGCTCCCGTTCCTGAAAGGCACTGTGGGTGTGGTGACGACGGCACAGCATATGCATTATCTCGATTCCATAATCGCTTTCCTCAAGGGCAGAGGAGTTGACGCTATCTACTCGAGGGGGGACCGCAGACTCGGCGGCTTTGCCCAGCTCCTGGGTTGTGATTATTCATCGGCACTGGACATAGAGGGCAGGGTAAGCTCCTTCCTCTATGTCGGAGACGGAGACTTTCATCCGATTGGTCTGGTAATGCTGAGCGACAGGCCGCTCACAGCCGCCAATCCGATGAACGGTACGGTCAGGACTCTGGATTCCCTCAGGGATATTATAATGAAACAGCGGCTCACAGCAATCGAAAGGGCAATGACCGCGAAATCATTCGGAATACTCGTAAGCTCAAAAGTGGGTCAGCGCAGGAAGGCACTGGCCGAGAAACTCATCTCCTCGGTGCAGGAAACTGGAAGAAGAGCCTCCCTGATACAGTCGAACGTCATATCGCCTGAACTGATAATGAGCTATGACTTTGATGCGTTCTGCTCCACGGCCTGTCCGAGGGTAGCCATAGATGACTTTTCAAGATATTCCCGGCCGATGCTCACTCCTGTGGAGACCGAGATTGCCGTAGGCATCAGGAAGTTTTCAGACTTCTCGTTCGACCAGATACTCGCGGAGCAGTGAGCACTGCTACCTTCCCCTCTCGTCTCCCCAGATGTATTTGTGAAGCTGTGGCAAAACCCTGACGCTGAGGTTGTCCTGGAGTGCCGCTTCAGCAAGCCAGCCTATTTCCCTGCCGCCCACGGGCGTCATTATGATCTCACACGGTATGCTGTATTCGGACATAACCTTCCTGGCGTATTCATAGTCCCTTCTGTCGGCGACTATGAACTTCAGCTGATCCCTTCTGCTCAGGTGCCGGATGTTGGAAAACATATTCCTGTCCTCCATTCCCGATCCAGGCAGCTTGATGTCCATGCTCACCGTGAGTCTCTCCGACGAAGGAAGGTCGGATATATCGTATGCTCCGCTTGTTTCGAGAACAAGTCTGAAGCCCTCATCAAGCAGGCTGGAGATAAGCTCCACAGTCTCCTCTCTCTGCATGAGAGGGTCTCCGCCAGTAATGCATATGTCGGTCAACTGCCGTCTCTTTGCTTCAGCGACGATCGAGGCAATCGTCCATTCCGTTCCCTGGCCCTCCAGAAGCGCGTAGGGCGTGTCGCACCATCTGCATCTGAGATCGCAACCTGCAGTTCGGATGAAGAGAGTGGGAAGGCCAATCATGATGCCTTCGCCCTGGATTGATTTGAATATCTCATTGATTTTCATATTCCAACGGGTCCCTGAATCCCGCCTCCCTGAAACCCTTCAGCCTGAGAATGCACGAATCACAAACACCGCATGCCTTCTCCCTTCCATTGTAACAGCTCCAGCTCAATTCATAAGGGGCGGCGAGCTTTCTTCCAATCGAAACAATATCCCTCTTGCTCTTCGTTATCAGAGGCGCCACGACCACAGGTGCCCTGCCTTCAACCCCTGCTTTTGTAGCAAGTGAGGCCATCCTGTTGAATGCATCAATGAACTCGGGTCTGCAGTCCGGATAACCGCTGTAGTCTACAGCGTTGACACCTGTGTATATGCTGCGGCATCCTCTTGCCTCTGCGATTCCGAGTGCGATGGAGAGGAACACCGAGTTACGTGCAGGCACATATGTTACCGGTATCCCTTCCGCCCCTCCCGCCGGTACAGCAATGTCCGGGTCTGTCAGCGCGCTTCCACCTATTTTTGAGAAATCGATTTTCATGGTTATCAGCTCCGCTCCATAGTGGCTGGCAATTCTGCCTGCTGCTTTGACTTCTTTCGAATGACGCTGTCCGTAATCAATTGCCAGGGCGATGAACGCTATGCCCTCTGAATGGAGAAGTGCGGCAACTGTTGTGGAGTCCAGACCGCCCGAAAGGAGCAGAACAGCCTCCTTCATATCAGGTGCCGTTCCGTCCACGCCTCCTGTCCTCTCCCCTCCGAAACTCCGACTGAAATGGATTTCACGTTCGCTCCAAAGATGCCGCTCCTGGCAAACTCCTCGGCAAAATATTCCGAAAGTTCCTCAGCGCTTACGTTCTCCATCGGCAACATTACAACATCCGATGCAGGGAAAAGGTACTTCTTTCCATTGAACCGTACAGAGTATGAATCGCCGCTCTTCCTGATGGCCATCGACTTTCCAGTTTCCGGCAGCAGCATTCTGTGGTCAATCCTGTCAATGAGCCTGTTTGCCGCTTCCTTCAGCTTTATGAAATCAAGTATTATACCGTCGCTGTCGGGTTCCCCTTCAAGGACTATTTTCAGCGCGTAATTGTGACCGTGCAACCTGCTGCACTTCTCAATCGACGGCAGGAAATGGCCCGCAACAAATTTGATTCCCGCTTCCCAGCCGTCGATTGAAATTTTCATCACAGCATCCTCATTTACAGACCAAGAATCACACTGTTAAAGGCTATTTAAGTTATGCGTCATCACTGTTTCAATTCTTCCCATATCTCGATGAAACTGTCCACAATCGTGCCCGGCGGTGCTTCATAATTCATCAGCAGCCTGGCGGTTTGCGCCTCATTGGCAATTCTGTAGCCCCTGTCATCCCCTGTGGAAGTCTTCGTTATGATTCCCCTTCGGGCGAGCTTGTTCAGGTGGTGTGACAGGGTTGAGGCTGAAACCCCCATTGCCGGCAGCATGTCCTTATGCTGCGCACTTTCATTTTTCATAAGGAACAGAACAATCTGAAGAGGTATCCTCTGCCTCAGCAGCGCTACTGTTCTCTTCTCTTCCTGGGAGAGTGAATCTCTCTTCAGTTCAGAGCCGATCTGGTCCTTC
>DAHXLZ010000089.1 GCA_027365715.1 Methanomassiliicoccales archaeon
GTGTTTGCGTCCGGCAGTTTGCGGCGAAGAAAAACCATGTGACCCTGAGTGCATAGTGAAGTTTTAAGATTTGCGAGCTTGGTATCACAGTCTGGCATTTGGACGTTGTTGAGGTGGAAACGCTCCCCGAATCTGCCGAACTGCATGTGCAGCGTGCGCTCTAGGCGGAATTTGGCAGCGAGGCTTGTGACCTTATCAACGACATTAACATGTCCGGAGAGAAAGTTGGTGATGTGAAACCTGTCATCGTGGGATATCGGAATCAGGTTTGAGATGGATAATAACTCTAATGCGATGTTAAGAGATTACAACGCTAAAGTGATGGAGAAAGGGAATACTATGAGCAAAGTTTACTTATGCCACTATTACGTTTCCCTTTTGTTGGCTCAGTCTGCAAGGATAGGGCAATCCAACTTGAGCTAAACTCTAGTGAGACTCGCACGGAAGTCAATGACTCACGGGGGCAGTCACAGGCATGAAAGCAAACGATACATCGATCAAATCATTAATAGAGGGCGTAAAGCAATTCCTCATTCCGGTTTATCAAAGAACTTTTGCTTGGAACCCGGACGAGCGAAAAACCAAAGCTATGACTGTAGTGAAGATGTGGGATGACATTCATGAACTGTTAGATAATGACGAGGGAGAGATACATTTCTTCGGATCCATAGTTACTATGCCCGCGATGAGCAGCGCATCTGAGGTTTCAAAGTTCATAGTTATTGACGGACAGCAGAGGTTGATTTCTACTTCTCTCTTGCTTGCCGCGATTCGAGATACAGCTAAAGAGGCAAAAGTACAAGAAGGAAGCCATGCACATTTTGTAGAAAAACTCGAAGAAGGTTTTTTGCTAAATAGATTAAGGGAAGGAGAGGAGAAGTACAAGGTCGTACCAACCAGATCTGATAAAGAGTATTATTTCTCAATCGTGAACGGGGAGGAACCTGTTCTCTTTCGTGATTCGAAGATTGCCCGGGCATACAGATTTTTCCTTGATAGGGTACGGAAGGAAATCGATGGGAAGACCGACCCCAAAGAAATAGGAAGTAGTCTAGATCGCCTTCAAAACGTCCTTTTGAACAGACTCAGAATTGTAGATGTCAGGTTGGATGCCGATGACGACCCACACGATGTGTTTGAGAGCCTTAACTATACAGGAATACCACTATCTAATTGGGATTTGGTCAGAAACTACATCCTGATGCATTACAAAGATCCGAAAAAACAAGAAGAGATGTATTTTAACCTCGTTAGAAGGGTGGAAGACAATATCAAGCACAACGATGAGGAGTTTCTGAGAGACTTCATAAACATGAAAGGTAAAGTCACTACATCCAGGAATATTTACAACGGCTTTAAGAGTCTTACACCATACTCAAAGACAAACACCTCTACCGATTGGGAGATGAGCATGAAAGAGTTGCTCGACATAAGTGAGATTTACAGAACACTTGTCAATACAGAAGAAATTGAAAACACAAAACTAAGAGATCTGATTAACTTCACAACCGGCAGACTCAAGATAACAACCCATTTTCCAGTTTTAATGAAGCTCTTCAAATTATACAATGATAGGACTATAAACAACAATCAACTAACTTCATCAGTAGAGATAGTTACTTCTTACCTTTTGCGGCGGAGTCTCAGTTATTCCTCACAAGGCCTAAATAAATTCTTTCCTGGAGTTGCAGCCTCGTTGACTAAAGACTCAGAGACCCAGTTGCGAGATATAATGACTAAGGGCTCCTATGCTGCTCCTGATGATCGCAAATTCATTGAAACTCTGAAACAGGAAGAAGTTGGTTACTTCAATGCGGAAGTAGTGAAGTATCTTTTGTACACGCTAGAGAAATCAATTAACAAAGAAGCTCCGGGTTTAGAACATTTACAACTGGAACATATCATGCCTCGGACACTAGACGAAGATTGGAAAAATGATCTGGGTCCAGAATGGGATAGAATACACAGGGAGTTTATAGATAAATTGGGAAATCTGACACTTACCGGTTATAACCAAGAATTGCAGAATTTCTCATTCGCTAAAAAGAAGGCCGGTAATAAAGGAAAGAACGGTTATTCGAGCAGTTCTATACAAATTACAAAAGAGTTGACCCACTACGACAAGTGGGGGGAAGAAGAAATCAGTAAGCGTGGAGAAGAGCTGTCTAATAGAATTGCAAAAATGTGGAAAATCTAGATCTCTTGGAATAAGAGCAAATTGCGCTTTCGACTTCAAAACCATCCTCTTTTTCCAGTAACAACAACATTCGACCCTGAATGAGAGGTCAGTGCAGGTTCAGCCGTTCGAAATTTCTCCTTCGGAATTCTTTCAACTCTTCTGACATGCCCTCAGGTTTACCTAGAGTTTCAAATTTGTAAAAGCCCTGAGGAATGGGCTGGGAAGCAACGTAGGGCTTTGGTCGAAGTCTCGCGAATTCCGCTTCCGGCGAATTTCTCTTTCCGTAGGTCATTCCGATTCTGACCTCATGTCATGCTTTGCATCAGTAGGCATCGGAGATAAACCCTGGACCATTTCTGATGTAAGGCTGCGGGCTGGGCCGAAAGCATATTTCGCAAATCTGTGATTTAAACTATTTTCATGAAGTAGGTTATCAATTGCTTCCCCATGCATGGGATGCGCTCAAAGCCAAGTCGAGCGCGGGACATTTTACCGGCAACGAAACGGCTCAGGAAGCTGAAACGCTTTCTGAGGGAAGGATTTCATGCAGCGAGTTCCAAAGAGCCGCCGCCACACTGATGAGATCGCGCGGCATGGGTGTGAAGGAAATTGCCGTTGCGTTTGGCGTTACAGGGAAATCGGTGACTAAGGGACTGTTAAGAAATAATAGCTTTAATTAGTCGGAACGCCATCAGTGATATGTGGACATCGAATCACTCAATCAGAAACTATCGTCGTTAGCGACCGCCCTGGACGAACGGAGTCGCAGGCTTGTTTTCGCTGCCGAGGCACAATCCATCGGCCGGGGCGGCATCGAGATTGTGCACCGAGCCACGGGCATGGCGAGAAGCACCATAGCACGCGGCATCACGGAACTCGGCACACATCCGGGCGAAACATCCAGGATACGCAGAGAAGGGGGTGGGCGCAAACGGATTGACGGCAAAGACACCACGCTGCTGTCCGACCTGGAAGCACTGGTCGAACCCGGGGCAAGGGGAGATCCGGAATCTCCGCTGCGGTGGACATGCAAGAGTGTTCGCGTTCTCGCACGCGAACTCAGCACTGACGGACATGTTGTGAGTTATCCTGTTGTGGCAAAGCTCCTTGCAGAGAACGACTACAGCCTGCAGGCTAACAGGAAGACGAAGGAGGGAAGCCGCCATCCCGACCGCAATGCACAGTTCGAGCACATCAACGCAATGGTCAAGGCGCAGCAGAAGAAGGGACAGCCGGCCATATCGGTCGACACGAAGAAGAAGGAACTCGCGCTGTTGCTGCCGCCTGCATCGGCGGTGATGAGCAGCGAGCTGGCACGGGGATAAACGGGCCGCACCATCTTCTGCCACCAGCGCCTTATGGCGCCGACTGACTGCGAAGCATGCTGTGTCATGGTCTATGCCGACGCTTACCCATCCTGCGTTGCGTGTAAGGTCGTAGACACCGTACGGTATGGCCTTTCCCTTCTCAGGTATAATGAAATCATGTACACGCACCTTAACCGGCATACCCGCCGGCCGCCATTCCTTCCC
>DAHXLZ010000102.1 GCA_027365715.1 Methanomassiliicoccales archaeon
TTTCGCAGTCCTCCTCCATCTCCCCATTGGTGCGTTTCGGCTCGTCTGAAAGCGGCGTGCCCCCGTGCTTCGGGTACATGGCAATCCTCAGTTTGCAGAATACGCCGTTTATGCCTGTGAGTTCTTTGGTGAGTCTCGTCGTGAGCGCGTCTGCGGCAAGCAGTTCCAGCGCCGCTATGACCCGTGCAATCGACGTGTCGTTCGCGACGGCGTCCATCTCCCTGAGCGACGGAAGTGACGACAGGCAGTCAGTCACGAATTCGAGGTGCCTGAGGGAGAATGGGAAGCCGCGGCCGCTGCTTTCACTGATATCGACGAGTTCCTCCAGCATGTGCCTCGCGACCATTCTCGCGAGACCGGCGCCGTCCGAACAGTAGTCCTCGCCCACCTCACGCAGCAGTTTTGTGTCGTATGCAGGCAGTGACCGCAGCGCACGTTTCAGTGCACTCTTTGTTCCGAGACGCCTGAGCGTCTTGCCGAGCAACGTGTGCCTGTATTCCATGATGTCACTGCCGATATCCCTGAGGAAATGGAATTTGCACAGTCCAATGGGTACACCCGGAAACACCTTCTCCATGGTGGCGAGTATGCCACGCCGCATGTCACTCATCGATGCGGCGGGAGTGCCGAAACTCGACTTTATGTCATTGAGCACTGTCTCGATGGAAGCCTCCGACTCGGAATGGCATCTCTTTGCATGCAGCACAAAGCCGCTGACTGCATCCCTGACGGCGACAATCATGTCGTATTCGCCGTCGACCGTGCCGTCTATCTGCAGCACCCATCTGCCGAGCAGCTGTTTGAGCCTGTCGCTGCCCTTTTCATGTATGTTTGCAAACACTTCAAGTGCAGTGTTCGAGAGGCGCCTGACATGCCTCTCCGATATGCCTATGTCCAATGCGCGTGCAATCTCACTGCAGCTACGGCCGCCGATGAAGCGCATTGTCGCCGCCGGCACCATCACATCATTGGCATAGGTGCAGTGCCCGTTGACAATGTTTTTCAGTCTCCCGGAACGGAAGACAATGCATGGGTGGTCATTCTCACATTGTCTCATGTGCTCGACAGCGACGAAGCAGCCCATATCCGCCGATCTGACGTTCCTTCTCTTCGTCTTGTACGCCAAGAGTTCGGACGAGCACACCGTGCATTCCGTGGACTCCGTTGTGAAGTGCAGTTCCCTCAACAGAATCACTTGAATCTGAGCAGCAGCTTCTTCAGTTTCATGTCATTCTCAATGATGATCTTCGTGATGGGCCACACATCTGTCTCCACGCCCATCTTCTTCAGTATGCGCTGCATCTCGACATCCGTCAGCTCCGTGTCTATGAGCCTCCGCACATACGGGAGGAGCTGCTCGGGTGTCAACTCCTGTATGGACTTCGGACTCTTTCCGAGATAGCCCACATACTTCGTCACAACTCTGCCGTTGACGCGCCTGACATCTACAAGGTTGTAGTATTCCTTTCCATTCGGTCTCTTTATCTTCTTCAGAACGATTGTCATGTATACTGCATATGCATCATACCATTTAGACTCTTCGGTCGGAGCACACTGGCAATTCAAAAATCGAATCAAAAACGGCTATTTTCCTAACCCTTTATGGCCGCCATAGTGCGGAAAGTAAGCTTTATTAAGCAAGATTCAGATATTGCATTTATGGCTGGAGGGGAAGTTTCAGGACAAAAGCCTGAGCAAGTGGCCGGTGGCAAAAAGAAAAGTAATTCAATGATCGCCATAGTCGCCGTTGTGATTGTCATTATCATTATCGGAGCCGTTGTGGGCTATGAAATTACAAAACCCCCTGCAAAAAAAACCGCAGTGCCCTCCGAAATCAAGGTAGGAATACTCTACGCAAGCACGGGCAGTTATGCAACCTCCTCGATTTCGGAATATGATGGCTTCTCGCTGTGGGCGAAACTCATAAATGCCAATGGCGGGATCATGGTGCCACAGTACGGAAAGAAGCTGCCAGTAAAGATATACAGCTACAATGATGCCAGCAGCACTTCGCAGGCAACCACTTATTATGACGAGCTCATAACTTCTGACCATGTCAACGTGCTTGTGGCCGATTTCGGCTCGGTGCTGACTGCTCCGGCGGTTTCTGTTGCGCTTGCCAACAAAGTACTGCTGATAGATATTACCGGCTCATCCGCCAATTTCTTCAATGCATCGAATCCCAATCCGTATACCGTCCTTACATCGATACCTTTCACGCCGTCATATGTTTACAACGCCCCATATGACCTTCTTTCAATGAACATAACAAAGGTTGCTGTACTCTATGCAGAAAACGATTTCACGCAGCCTCTCGCCTCAGCCCTGGTCTCGGTCCTGGCTGCTCATGGTGTTACCCCCGTATATGATCAGGGATATGCTACAAGCACAAGTTCGTTCTCTTCACAGCTCGCTGCCATTGAGGCAACGCATCCGCAGGCCCTTGTCGAGTATGGATATCCGACCGACGACATACCTTTCCTGAACGGACTTGCTTCAAGCGGTCTTCACTTCAACTATACATTTACAATCTTCCCCGGACAGCTGTTTTCTGACTTCGTAAGTTCTGTGGGTGCAAACATGAGCTATACATATACATTCAGCTTCCCGCCGGAATTCGCTTACAAGAACGTGAATTATGGTCTCAACCAGTCGGCTTTCGAGACCCAGTGGAACAGCACCTATCCGTCGATTCCCGTGAACTACCTGAGTCTTGCCGGATACAATGCCGGACTGATACTTCAAAAGGCACTTGAAACGTCCACGAACATGACTACTCCCAGTCTCAGAGCTGCGATTAACGGTTTTTCAGGAAAACTGAATACACTCATGGGCACGTTCACCATTAATACCACAACAGGCGCACAGACCGGTGAAACACCGCCAATTGGACAAATTATTCCGGGAACCGGCGGAACATTCAGCGTAAGACTCGTATATCCCGCGTCCCTCGCAACCGGGACACCGGTTTACCCGGCACCGACATGATTTTTTTGTCTTCAAACTTTTTTTTTGCGTTTGCTTTCATCTCTCCACCCGGCAGCACCGCGCCTCCATCGCATATGTAATGCACACTGCGGTCTGGCACTCAGGAGCTGCATATGTGCTTACGGCACAAAGCAATTCTGACAGATGATTCCGGATTTGAAAAAGAGAACTGGCAAAAAATTCGACAAAGATTAAAGTAATATAAACAGGATCGGCCGTTGTGATATCACTATTCCTATTTGCGATTGTGATGGGACTATTACTGGGTTCTTTTTACGGATTCATGGCTCTCGGACTTAACATCATATTCGGAACGATGAAAATAGTAAACCTTGCACACGGTGATTTCATAATGCTCGGCGGATTGCTGGCATTTTTCCTGCTCAGGTTCTATCATATTCCGCTCTGGATGTCATTCATCATCGTCACACCCGCTTTCTTTGCCGGAGGCTTTGCACTTTACACCGTTCTGATTCCGAAAGTGAACAAATCAGATGACAGGGAAATCAACTCGCTTATTGCTTTCTTCGGCATTTCAATGAGTGTGGAGGCAATTATTTCCATAGCTTACGGCACTACTCCGAGATCTCTGCCATTGATTACCCTGAGCACAAAGTATGTCGACATTTTCGGATTTTCTGCAACGACTAATTACGTGGTTATTGCAATCATCTCCATCACTATTTCGGCGTTCACTTTCTTTTACCTTTATGTCACAAGGATCGGAAAGATCACAAGAGCTGTGATGTACAGCGAAGAAATAACTCAGTCTCTTGGAATCAACAGCAAGCGGATTGCGCTGCTTGCATTTTCCATCAGTGTTGCAATTACAGGTATCGCGGGCGTGATGTCGCCATGGGTGTTCGGCTCCATTGTTCCCTACGAAGGTGCGCTGATAACAATCATCGCGTTCACCATAATCATAATAGGTGCCCTCGGAAACCCGCTTGGTGCAATACTGGGCGGTCTTCTTTACGGCGTGATAATAAGCATAAGCGATGTTTATGCCTCATCCTGGAGTTTTGTCATAGTATTCACTTTTCTTGTGATCGTTATGGTAATAAGACCGCAGGGAATTTTCGGGAGATCTCTACGTGAAGCCTGATCAAAAATTCCTGATGCTCCTCGGAACGATCATTTTTCTGGTCATCATAGCACTTGTTGGGCCTCTCATTTACGTCAACCAGGCATTTTTCATGACGCTTGTAATTTACCTGATATTGTCATCATCGCTGAACATAATTTATGGTTATACAGGATATCTGCCGTTCGGCTTCTCGGTTTTTTTTGCGATGGGCGCGTACGGTTTCGGGATGGGGATAAAATTCGGCTACGGCATCCCGTTTTCTCTGCTTCTTGGACCGGGATTGTCGGTGCTGCTGAGTCTTGTGTTCCTTCCGCTATTCCGGCTACGCGGCGTGTTTTTCTCGATAGGGACGCTTGGCGCTTTCGAAGCCGTATACTACTTCATGTCAAATTCCACTCCGGTTGTTGAACACTATACAGGAGGGCCGTTGGGCATATCGCTTCCTCAGGTTTATTCGCCGGATGAGACCTATTACATTGCTGTTGCTCTGCTGATACTCGCAATACTCGTCAGTTATCATATCAGGCAAAGCAAGCTGGGTCTTGCACTTCAGGCGATTAAGAACGATGTGCTCAGCGCGTCTGTATCAGGTGTCAATGTCTCTCTTGACCGCAACATTGCCTGGTGGATTACAGCAGCATTCGCAGGCATGGCGGGTTCCCTCTACGGGTGGTACATATCGTTCTTCTATCCCCAGGCAGTGTTTGACCTGACCTTCACACTCTTTACACTGGTTTTCGTCATAGTGGGCGGAAGGGGCACAATCATAGGACCTGTTCTCGGCACGATAATCCTGTTTTCTCTCTATTATTTCATAGGCATCAGCTATCCGCTCTATTTTCAGGCAGCGTTTGGTATACTCATCGTGCTCACCGTTCTGTTTATCCCTAATGGCTTGATGGATATTATAAAGAAAAAAGCAGGCGTAGAGGTGATATGACATGCTTGTTGCTTCCAATATTTGCAAATCATTTGGGGAAATGAGGGTTCTCAACAATGTGAGCATGAAGTTCGGGGAAAAGGAAGTGCATGTAATTATCGGTCCCAACGGCGCAGGGAAGACCACCTTTGTCAACATCATGACAGGAGTGTACGTTGCGGATAAAGGGTCCATTACACTCGACAGCAGGGAAATTTCCAAAAGACAGACACACAAGCGGGCAAGACTTGGTATCAACCGGACTTTTCAGTTACCAAAGCCCTTCGCTGATCTCACAGTTTTTGAGAATGTGCTTGTTGGTGCATATTTCGGCTCCGGGATGGGGAAGACCGAATCCCGGGAGATATCAGACCAAGTGCTGGAACTTGTCGGTCTTTCAGACAAGAAACATAAACGCGCACGGGAACTCACAAGTTCACAGATGAAGCTGCTGGACCTCGCACGCGCTCTTTCTGGGAGTCCACGCTACCTGTTCATAGACGAACTCGGTGCCGGCCTTTCAAAATCGGAGCTGGATGATGTGGCAAGTCTCGTGAAGAAAATAAACGACAGAGGTGTGGCGATAATTTACATAGGCCACATAATGAGCCTTGTCAGGAAACTCGGGGGGCTGGTCACCGCCTTCAGCGGTGGAGAAATCATCGCGCAGGGAAGCTATGCTGAAGTAGTGAAAAATCCGGAAGTCCTCAATGTATACCTGGGTGAAAATTACGCTTGAAATAAAGGAGTTAAGGGCCGGATACGGCGATCTTGAAATTATTCATGGTATCAATCTTACCGTGGAAGATGAAGAAACATTTCTCCTTCTCTCGCTCAATGGTGCCGGAAAGACCACCCTTCTCAAAACCATCATAGGGCTCATAAAGCCGATGTCGGGGAAGATTATACTGAATGGCGAGGACATAACGGGTCTTCCCACACACGTAAGAACTTCCAAAGGGCTAATCTTCATAGGCGAGCAGAGCATAATACCTACACTGACTGTCAGGGAAAACCTTGAGGTTGCATCCCACAGGATGACACCCGCGGATGCACGTAATAAGATAAGAGAGGCCCTCGATATTTTCTCTGATCTCAAACCCTTCGAAAAGAAAAAGGCAGCTTCCCTTTCTGGTGGGCAAAGAAAATTCCTTTCTTTTGCCATGGTCATCACATCGGACTCACAATTTCTGCTTCTCGATGAGCCGTCCCTTGGACTTTCGCCTGTGTTCGTAAAAAGGATTATAGAGTCTATAAAACTCATAAAAGCTTCAGGCAGGACGATTCTGCTCGCCGAACAGAATGCAAGTTTTTCTGAACTGGCGGACAGGGTAGTCCTGATGGAAACGGGGTCGGTCAGCTTTCTTGGAAAGAGAGATGAAGCGGTGAGGAACGAAACCATCTCGAAAACATTCTTCAGATTGTAGCAGCGGCCAATTCTCTGCCGCGCGCCCATTTGAATGCCAATGCATCTGTACGGTGAACGCGTATCGGACCTGAGTTTGGACATATGCCCCTTTTCGTTCTTGATTTTGTAGTATTACTTTTTTGTTAATTCATTTTACTCCGACTTTATTCATAAAAGAGTTTTATTTTAGTATTATATACAACTGCACATGGCATTCATCTGGGCACTGAAGATGAAGAGCAGTGCCATCTACGTCGAGTGGATTCCAGGCGCCCTGAGTACCAAGGTTTCCTGGAATCCCTCTAAAATTCCGTATGGTCTGATTTCCAGAATACGGCTTCAAGCCGGATGCATGGCTGTTGCAGCACACCTTCCGATTGTTCCACAATTGACATGCCCTTGCCATCTCGGAACTATTCGTTTGAATGCTGCTTAGCTTGATGGGGACCGCCTGACATATCTCTGTGTGCTTTACATCCCGTAAGGGCAGCAGCACCTGCCTGCGGTCCACACTTACGCCATCCTGCCCAGTGGCCCTTTGCTCTCTCCCTTTATTATCGGGGAAGTCATCACTCATATGACCACATCCGAATCTCCGTCCTTCCTCAGGCAGCGTTGGCACTTGGCATTCCGCTGCATGTCCTTCCACTCATTGGCTCGTGGCGAAGGGCGGATACTCCCTGCTTTGCCTCCCAATCCTTTCAATCGTGCCATCACCTGTACACCGGTGAAGCTCCCTGCGGATGTCCGATACATACCTACAAGGGGAGTGCTGTCTTCACCACGTAGCAAAGGGTTCGACCTTCCCATTATCCCACAACCGTGTTCGCGTGGGTTTCCGTTACGATGTGTCGGATGGTGTTCGCTCTCACTATGGCCCGACTGATAGCTCGCATTCCTGCACGGTCCCTTACGGCGAATGCTTTATCCTCCTGGCTTTCACAGGGTACGTTACCGTATTCCTGCGCCGGATTCGCTACATGACCTATCGGACAATCTGTCATTGTCAGACTCTCACTGACTGGATTAAGAAGTTTACAGGCTGCGATGCCACAGACAGGGAACCTCATTTCAGGCGTTCCCGATGTCAGGTGGTACACTGACATCACATACATCGAAACAACAGACTTCGGCAGCTGCTCATTCATCGAAATAGAGGATTCATGCACGAGGGACATACGCGCTTGGGACTTCCTCGTATCGTGCGGCACTTACAGAGCGGTGCCCCCATTCCTCCGGCTGCAACGTCACCATACCTCATGTCGGTAATAACTGGTCTTCCCAGTTTCAATGCAAGCGGTTCCACAGCTCCTATCTGGAATGTGCCAAGGCCGGAACGCCCTTTATGTTCCATATGATGGAGTGTGTGCCCTGAAAAGACTGCCATATCCACGCTGTGCTGAAGGAGGGGCGGAATTGACAGCAATGCCCTGCCCAGGAGCCAATGGGCCCTGTTTATGTCGGCAAG